>NZ_JBHVMF010000016.1:0-204470 GCF_042797055.1 Streptomyces sp. NPDC057854 | reverse complement strand
CCGCCCTCTGGGCATCAGTGACAGACAACGGCGGAATCTTCGGACCCGGACGACTCATGCCCAACTAACGACGAATCTCCGACTCAGGTCACTAGACCGGTTCCCGCGGATCAGGCGGGGTCCGGCGCCAGGTCGCGGCGCATGCAGACGCGGGGCCAGGCGGCGAGGCCGTGGGCGGCTTCGGCGGTGCTGATGGCGCGGAGGCCGTCGGTGAGGGCCGGGTCGGTGTCGGCGAGCGGGCGGAAGCCCAGGCGGGCGTAGTAGGGCGCGTTCCACGGGACTTCGGCGAAGGTCGTCAGGGTGAGGGCCGACAGGCCCTCCTTCCGGGCGGCCTCCGCCAGGTGCTCGATGAGCGCCCGGCCGACGCCCCGGCGGGACGCATCGGGGTGGACGGAGACCTGCTCGATGTGGGCGGCGCCGTCCACGGCGTCGGCGATCAGATAGCCGACGGGCCGGTCGGCGGCGTCGACCGCCACCCAGGCCCGGCCCGCCGCGCGGTACCCCTCCAGCACGTCCAGCGGCAGGGGTTCGTCGTCGGCGATCGCCGCCATGCCGAGGGTGCGGAAGGGTTCGCCGGCCGCTCGCTCGATGGACTGGAGCAGCGGGAGTTCAGCCGGTACGGCCGCTCGGATGCGCATACGCCAGTATGCCTCCGGCTCACCGCCCGCCGGGGGCCCGGTCGCCGAGGAGCCCGCCGTCGCGGGAGAACCGGGGCAGGAAGAGGGCGAGCGCCGGGTCTCCGTACAGCGCCACGTACAGCCGCACCAGCCGCCCGTCCGTCACCTCGTGCCGGTGCGCGGGCAGCGGGTGCCGCTCCCGGAGCCCGTCCAGCAGCCGCCGGGCCGCCCCGGTCGCCGGCGGCAGCCGCAGCAGCGCGAGGACGGCCGCGGCGAGCGGCGCGCCCAGCGCCAGGACGGTCACCGGGCCGGGCCGGGAGGCGTCGGCGAGCAGCCCGGCCGCGAACGTCACGGGCGCCGCGGCCAACAGCGCCCGGGCCGCCCGCAGCCGCCCCGGCGGGCGCAGCAGCCCCGCCCGTCCCAGCTCGGCGCGCAGGCCGTCCAGTGCCCGGCGCGGCTCGGGCCGCACCGCGAGCGCGCGCGGCGGAAGGGCGTTGCGCAGCGAGCGGTGGACGGCGAGCTGGAGCGGGTCCCGGGTGCGGCCGGGGCCGCCGTTGGCCCGAACCGTGCGTTTGCGGCCCGCCGCGACCGCCCCGTGCTGGTGCAGCGCCACCAGCGCGACCGTCACCGCCGCGTGCGGACCGCCGCGCAGCAGGGCCAGCGCCTCCGGCCCGGGCACCGGCCCGGCGGAGCGCGTACCACCGCTTCCGCCCGGTGCGCGCAGCAGGACCGCCGCGGCGAGCAGCGCGGTCCAGGCCGCCGCCAGGCACCCCCATGTCCCTGCCCCCATCCCGTTCACCCCCAGGGTGTTTCTGCCCGGGAGGGCGTGATCATCACGCGTGGATGGCCGGATCCGTTCGCTCACGGGCCCGGTCGGGGGTGCGGTACGGGTGCCTCCGGGTCAGATCGCCCCGCCGGAGGTGAGCGCGTCGGCCGCGTCGTTCACCGGCTGCGGGGTGCCGGTGAGGTCGAGCACGAAGAGCGGCAGCCCTATCTCGGCGGCCCGGGACCGGGCCTCGGGGGTGTAGCCGGCGAGCGAGAAGAAGACGCTCACGGCGGAGGCGCTGAGTCCGTTCAGCCACAGGCACTCCACGGCCCGCAGTCCGGCCGGCCGGGTGCTCGGGTCCACCTGGGCGACGAGCCCGGCGCCGCGCAGGTCCACCCCGGCGGAGTGCCGGTCCTCCGGCTGCACGAGGTCCCGGAAGCCGAGCCAGTGCAGGTACGTCGCCGCCGCGGCGACCGCGTCCCGCGCCGTCCGGATCGTGACCGGCCGGAACGCGCCCCGCTCGCCGGCGGGCCGCGGCGCGGTCGCGGGCAGCGGCGTGTGGTCCGGGTGTCGCTCGGCGAAGGACCGCGGCGGGTTGCCGAACCAGTCGGAGACGGGAGCGGCGGGCCTCCGCCGCCCGGCCCCGCCCGCCCCGGCGCCGTCGTCCCGGGCGGCACGGGGGAGGACGGGGGCGGAGCCGTCGGAGACGTCGGAGACGGGGGCGGGGGAGGGGGCGGGCTCGCGGTCGGGAGCGGGGTCGGGTTCGGGTTCGGGGGCGAGCCCGGTGCCGGTGCCGGGGTCGGAAGCGTCGGAGGCCGGGCCGGTGGTGGGAGTGGAGGCGTCGGGCGCGGCGGCCTCTGGGGCGGTGGCGTCCGGGGCGTACGGAGCCGGGCGACGCGGTTCGGAGCCGTACCCCTCCTCAGGGCGATGCGGCTCGGAGCCGTACCCCTCCTCCGGGTCCCGCCCCTCGGAGCCGTACCCCTCCTCCCGCTCGCCCTCCCCGGCCGCCGCGACCGGTACGCGCAGGACCGCGCCGCAGCCGCAGCCCAGTTCCGGGTGCGGCCACTGGTCCTCGCGGCCGCAGGCGCGGCAGCGGACGGTGACCCAAGCGTCGAGCCAGGTCCGGTGCCGGATCCGTTCGGCGGTGGCGCCCGGGATCAGCTGAGGAGCGACCGGGTGGCCGCAGGGGCAGGGGAAGGCGGGCGCCGCGTACGCATGGCTCCGCCGGCACTCCGGGCAGCGCACCGATACCGATTCACCCACACCGAACCCCCTCTCTCCGTTCGCCCATCGTCCACCCATCCGGCCGCGCGGGGGTGCGACTTCGGCCATCGGCGCGGAGGCCCGCCCTGCCGCCGGGTGCCCGTCTGGTGGGCGGTCCCTTGACGGCTTCCCGACCCCCACCTACATTGCTTCCGTATAGCAGAACAGTTCTTCCGCATTACGGAAACAGGGGCGGGCGGCTCGCCCGGACCCTGGGACCGACCGGCCGAGCAGGAGCACTCCCATGCCTCGTATGACCGCCGCCGCAGCGGCCGTTGAGATCCTCAAGCGCGAAGGCGTCACCAACGCGTTCGGCGTGCCGGGCGCGGCGATCAACCCCTTCTACCGCGAGCTCAAGAACGTCGGCGGCATCAGCCACACGCTGGCCCGCCACGTCGAGGGCGCGTCCCACATGGCCGAGGGCTACACCCGGGCCAAGGCCGGCAACATCGGTGTCTGCATCGGCACCTCCGGCCCCGCCGGCACCGACATGATCACCGGCCTGTACTCGGCGATCGCCGACTCCATCCCGATCCTGTGCATCACCGGCCAGGCCCCGGTCTCGAAGCTCCACAAGGAGGACTTCCAGGCCGTCGACATCGCCACGATCGCCGCTCCGGTCACCAAGAAGGCCACCACCGTCCTGGAGGCCGCGCAGGTCCCCGGCGTCTTCCAGCAGGCGTTCCACCTGATGCGCTCCGGCCGTCCCGGCCCGGTCCTCATCGACCTGCCGATCGACGTCCAGCTCACCGAGATCGACTTCGACCCGGAGACCTACGAGCCGCTGCCGGTCTACAAGCCGGCCGCGACCCGCGCCCAGGCCGAGAAGGCGCTGTCCTTCCTGCTGGAGTCCGAGCGCCCGCTGATCGTCGCCGGCGGCGGCATCATCAACGCCGACGCCTCCGACCTCCTCGTCGAGTTCGCCGAGCTCACCAGCATCCCGGTCATCTCCACCCTCATGGGCTGGGGCACCATCCCGGACGACCACGACCTCGCCGCCGGCATGGTCGGCGTCCAGACCGCGCACCGCTACGGCAACGCGACCTTCCTGGAGTCGGACTTCGTCCTCGGCATCGGCAACCGCTGGGCCAACCGCCACACCGGCTACAACATGGACGCCTACACGGCCGGCCGGAAGTTCGTCCACGTCGACATCGAGCCCACCCAGCTCGGCAAGATCTTCGCCCCGGACTACGGCGTCGCCTCCGACGCCAAGGCCGCGCTGGAGCTCTTCGTCGCCATCGCCAAGGAGTGGAAGGCCGAGGGCAAGCTCCCCGACTTCACCGCCTGGGCCGCCTCCGCGCAGGAGCGCAAGGCCACCCTCCAGCGCCGCACGCACTTCGACGACATCCCGATGAAGCCGCAGCGCGTCTACGAGGAGATGAACAAGGCCTTCGGCCCGGAGACCCGGTACGTCACCACCATCGGCCTCTCCCAGATCGCCGCCGCGCAGTTCCTGCACGTCTACAAGCCGCGCCACTGGATCAACTGCGGCCAGGCCGGCCCGCTCGGCTGGACCATCCCGGCCGCCATCGGCGCCGCCACCGCCGACCCGGAGACCCCGGTCGTCGCGCTCTCCGGCGACTACGACTTCCAGTTCATGATCGAGGAGCTGGCGGTCGCCGCCCAGCACAAGGTCCCCTACGTCCACGTCCTCGTGAACAACGCCTACCTCGGCCTCATCCGGCAGGCGCAGGGCGGCCTCGGCATCAACTTCGAGGTCAACCTGGAGTTCGAGAACATCAACACCCCCGAGATCGGCGTCTACGGCGTCGACCACGTCAAGGTCGCCGAGGGCCTGGGCGTCAAGGCGATCCGCGTCGAGGACCCGTCGAAGCTGGGCGAGGCCCTGGAGCAGGCCAAGAAGATGGCCGTCGAGTTCCAGGTCCCGGTCGTCGTCGAGGCGATCCTGGAGCGCATCACCAACATCGCGATGAGCAAGACCGTCGACATGAGCGACGTCACCGAGTTCGAGGAGCTGGCCACCGAGCCCGGCCACGCGCCCACCGCGATCAAGCCGCTCGCGGTCTGACCCCCCCGGGCCTCCCCGGCGTGAGGCCCCCCGCGTGCCCGACCGGCTCCGTCCGGCCGGGCACGCGGCACGTCCGGCGGGCGATTAGGGTGGGGCTCCGGCCCGCCCGAGGAGGACGCCATGACCACCGTGACCTGCCTGGTCACCCACGTCGAGCTGGACGAGCGCCGGACCACCCGCCGGCAGCTGTCGGTGTCCGCCCGGCTGGAGGCCGAACTCTCCGACGGGCGCGCCGTCGTCCTCCTCGACGACCGGGGCTGGGCCGAGAGCTTCCTCGGCGACGGCGACATCCGCGCCCACCTGACCCGGGAATCCGTCGAGGAGACCGCCCGCACCGTCGTCGGCCCCGACGAGCCCTACGGGGACCAGACGCAGGAGGAGGCCGCCGAGGCCCACTGGACCGCCCTCGCCGGCATCCTCGCCGACCGGGGCGTACGCGTCGACCCGGCGACCCTCGCCGGCCTCGCGCACCCGGTCCTCCTCGGCGAACGCCTGCGCGCCTGGAGCGGCCTCTAGCGCGCGGGCCGCTGTGCCCGTACGAGGACCGAACCCGCCTCCGTCCGCTCGTACAGCACCGAGCGGCCCGCCCGTCCGCGCCGGACGAGCCCGGCGTCGCGCAGCACCTTCAGATGGCGCCCCACCGAGCCGAGTCCCTGCCCGGTCAGCGCCACCAACTGGCTGGTGGACAGGGGGACGTCGAGGCGCAGCAGGACGCCCGCGCGGGCCGGGCCGAGGAGCGCGCCCAGTGCCTGCGGGACCGCCGGCCCCGCCCCGTCCGCCAGAACTCCCGCGCACGGATAGACGATCGCATACCGCTCGTCCCCCTCCCGCGTCGCGTCCCACGACACCCAGCCCGTGTCCGGCGTCACCGGCACCAGCAGCAGCCGTCCGCGCTCGACCGAACGCGGCGGATAGTCACGGGAGTTGACCTGGAGGCGGCCGTTCCCCAGCCACCGCGTCCGCCCCGGGCACAGCTCGTCCAGCGCCGCCGCCCAGCCGTCCCGCGCCAGCCGCGCGGTCCTGGCCGTCACGTCGGCCTCGATCACCCGGCGCCGCCGCGGCCACTCCGGCAGCACCGTCTCCCGCCACACCCACGTCAGCAACTCCGCCAGCCGGCCCGGGAGATCGTCCGCCGAGGCGAGCGGTTCGGGCACCGGCCCGCCGACCGAGACCGCCAGGTCGGCGAGGGCGGCCCGCCGCCCGGTCGCCCGGACCACCGCCACCTCCTCCTCGAAGCACCGCTCGCCGTCCCCCGCCGGGGTGGGCGTGAGGAAGTCCGCGTTCCAGGTGGGGCTGATCGCCGCCCGGACCAGCAGCCGGTCCAGCGGCTCCGCCGCGAGCCGCGCCCGGTACGCGGGCAGGTGCCGCGCCAGCCAGGCCCGTTCGCCGGGATGGCCGGCCCGCCCGGCGTGCAGCGCCTTCAGCGCGGCGACGGTCTCGGCGAGCGGCGACACGACGAACCGGCCGCCCGCGAGCGCGTCCGCGCCGATCCGCCACCACCCCATGCCCGGCCTCCCGTCCCGCAGTCTCTGCCCGCGCCGCCCGCCACGCCGCTTCCGCTCCGCGGGCGCCCTCAGGACCCAGTGTCCCGTCCGCCCGCCCCGCGCCCATTGTTTCGCCGTGCCGCGAAACAGTACCGGCGCCCGTCCCCGGCTCCGCAGAATCCCCGGCATGCCCCTCTCCGTCTCCGAGGCGCCCGCCGCGGCGGGCTACCGCGACCTGTTCCGCACCCCCGGGTTCACGCCCCTCTTCCTGGCCGGCTCCGCGCAGACCGCCGCGCAGACCGTCGCCGGACTCGGCCTCGCCACCCTGGTGTTCCGGTCCACCGGGTCCCCGCTGCTCAGCGCGCTCGCCCTGTTCGGGCCCTCGCTGGCGCAGCTGCTCGGCGCCGTGACGCTGCTGTCCGCCGCCGACCGGCTGCCGCCGCGTACCGCCCTCGCCGCCGTGTCCGCCGTCTTCGCCGCCGGCACCGGCGTGCAGGCCCTGCCCGGGCTGCCGCTCGGCGCCGCCTTCGGACTCCTCGCCGTGGTCGGCGTCGTCGGCTCGCTGGGCGGGGGAGTGCGGTACGGGCTGCTCGGCGAGATCCTGCCGCGCGAGCGCTATCTGCTCGGCCGGTCGGTGCTCAACATGACGGCCGGCGTCTGCCAGATCGCGGGCTTCGCCGCCGGCGGTGTCCTGCTCGCCGTGCTCGCCCCGCGCGGCACCCTCCTCGCCGGCGCCGTCCTCTACGTCCTCGCCGCCGCCGTCTACCGCCTGGGCCTCGCCGCCCGTCCGCCGCGCGCCACCGGCCGGATCTCGGCCGCCGGGACCTGGCGGACCACCGTGCGGCTGCTCGCCGACCGCCACCGCCGGCTCCTCTTCCTGGCGCTGTGGGTGCCCAACGGGCTGATCGTCGGCTGCGAGGCGCTGTTCGTGGCGTACGACCCCGAGCGCGCCGCCCTGCTCTTCGCCTGCGCCGCCACCGGGATGCTCGCCGGGGACACCGTCCTGGGGCGCTTCGCGCCGC
Source organism: Streptomyces sp. NPDC057854 (assembly GCF_042797055.1). Classification (NCBI taxonomy): domain Bacteria; kingdom Bacillati; phylum Actinomycetota; class Actinomycetes; order Kitasatosporales; family Streptomycetaceae; genus Streptomyces; species Streptomyces sp. NPDC057854. Next base: position 197,286 of record NZ_JBHVMF010000016.1, on the reverse strand, counting down.
CGCGGCTGCGGAGGCGGCTCGCCGCGCCCCTCCAGGCGCTCCTGGCGGCCCCGTACCTGCTCTTCGCGCTGGGCACGGGGCTGCCTCCGGCGGTGGCGGGCGCGGCCGTGGCCGTCTCCGCGGCCGGTTACGGCGCGAGCCTGCTGTACCAGGAACGGCTGCTGGCGCTGGTCCCGGAGGAGACGAGCGGACACGCGCTCGGCCTGCACGGCTCCGGAATGCTCGCCTGCCAGGGCCTGGCCGCGGCCCTGGCAGGCGGACTGGCGCAGCTGACCTCGCCGGCGACGGCGATGGCCCTCCTGGCGGGGGCCTCGCTCGCCGTCACCGGGATGCTCACCGCGGGGCTGTCGAGCGCAGCACGACCGTCTCCTCGCACGGGCCGTCGGCGAACAGCTTGAGCGCCTCCATCTCGTCCTTGTCGACCGTCAGCCCCCAGCGCAGCTTGGTGCCGACCCACTCGCCGACGTAGCGGCAGTAGGCGGCGTTGCCGTCCGGGACCCAGGCGGCCGGGTCCTGGCCGGCCTTCGCCTTCTGGCTGCGGGCGGTCACGGCGACCAGGGTGGCCGCGGCCCCCTGGTCGTTGGCGTACTTGGCCCGCCGGGCCGCCGTCCAGCCGGACGCCCCCGAGGCCCATGCCTCCTCCAGCGGGACGAGGTGGTCGACGCGGAGCAGCGCCGGGTCGGTGACGGTCTGGCCGTCGTAGTACGAGGTCCACCGGCCGCCCGTGAGGGCGCAGCCGGCGCCGGTGGCGGGTGCCTCGACGGCCTCCGCGAGCAGCACCTCGGCGCGGGTGTCGCAGTCGTCGGAGGTGTCGAGGCCCTTGTCCCAGTGCGGGAAGGCCGACTCCTGGTATCCGGCGGGCTTCTCGTCGGCCTCGGTCAGTTCGGCGAGCGCGTCGGGGAAGAGCTGGACGCCTCCGGAGGCGGCGGGGGCGGGGGAGGGGGCGGCGAGCGGGGACAGGACGAGGGCGAGCGGGACGAGGCCGCGCATCAGGTTCTTGATCACGTACGGCTGGATAGCGCCGGGGCGGGGCGCACGGGGGCCGAATCGCGGTGCGCTCCCCCGGGCGGGTGCGGATCTTCACCGCAGAAACGATGCGGTGCGGGTGGGCGCGGACGCGAAAGAGCGCGGAACCAGGGACCGTAAACCTGGTTCCGCGCTCTCGTCTCGTGACCGCCCGGCGGTGCGAGGCTGGCGCGACAGGACGTTCGCACCGCCGGGCGGAGTCGTGGGGCTCCCGTGGGGGAGCGGGCGTTGGGACCGCGGCGGCTCCGGCGGACGCCCGGGCCGGTCCCTTCCTTCAGGTCTGGAAGGGCGGCCGGGCGGCCTGGCCACCGCACTGGCTCGCAGCCGCCGCGGTCCTCACGCTGTCCATGAACACCGGCCACCCCTCATCCGGGCCGGTGTTCCGGACGGCGTACGGCATTGACCTCCCGTCAGATGCCGTACGCGGTCTGGGTGTCGGAGAATCTCAGTCCTCGCGCAGGGCGCGGACGGCCTCCTCGACGCGCTTGCCGTACTCGGGGTCGGCAGCGGCGAAGTGGGCGATGTTCTTCTCGATGACGTCCTCGCGGGACACCTGGGAGAGACCGCCGGCGATGTTGGCGATCAGGCGGGACTTCTCGTCCTCCGACATCAGGCGGTACAGCTCGCCGGCCTGGAAGAAGTCGTCGTCCTTGGTGTGCTGCGGGGCCGCGTGGGTGCCGGTCCAGCCGTGGATCGCGAGCGGCGCGGAGAGCGGCGTGTCGGTCTGCGCCGGGCCCTGGTACGAGTTGGGCTCGTAGTTCTTGTCGTACCGCGAGCCGTTGCGGGTGGCCATGAAGCCGTCCCGGCCGTAGTTCTCGGCGACGGTCGCCTTGGGGGCGTTCACCGGGAGCTGGGTGTGGTTGACGCCGAGGCGGTAGCGGTGGGCGTCCGCGTAGGCGAAGAGGCGGCCCTGGAGCATCTTGTCCGGCGAGGGGCCGATGCCCGGGACGAAGTTGTTCGGGGAGAACGCGGCCTGCTCGACCTCGGCGAAGACGTTGTCCGGGTTGCGGTCGAGGACCATCCGGCCGACGCGCTGGAGCGGGTAGTCGGCGTGCGGCCACACCTTGGTGAGGTCGAACGGGTTGAAGCGGTAGTCGGCGGCCTCGGCGGCCGGCATGACCTGCACGTACAGCGTCCAGGACGGGTTCACGCCGCGCTCGATCGCCTGGAGCAGGTCGGTCTGGTGCGAGTTGGCGTCCTTGCCGACGAGCTCGGCGGCCTGCTCGGAGGAGAGCGAGCGGATGCCCTGGTTCGTCTTGAAGTGGTACTTGACGAAGAACGCCTCGCCCGCCTCGTTGGTCCACTGGTAGGTGTGCGAGCCGTAGCCGTTCATGTGGCGGTACGACGCCGGGATGCCGCGGTCGCCCATGAGCCAGGTGATCTGGTGGGTGGCCTCGGGGGCGTGCGCCCAGAAGTCCCAGACGTTGTCCGGCTCCTGCTTGCCCGTGAAGGGGTCGCGCTTCTGCGAGTGGATGAAGTCGGGGAACTTGATCGGGTCCTTGATGAAGAACACCGGGGTGTTGTTGCCGACGAGGTCGTAGTTGCCCTCGGCGGTGTAGAACTTCACCGCGAAGCCGCGCGGGTCGCGGACCGCGTCCGCGCCGCCGAGCGAGTCGGCCACGGTGGAGAAGCGGATGAACAGCTCCGTCTTCTTGCCCACCTCGGAGAGGAAGTCGGCCTTCGTGAAGCCGGTGACGTCGTCGGTCACCTCGAAGTAGCCGTACGCGCCGGAGCCGCGGGCGTGCACCACGCGCTCCGGGATCCGCTCACGGTTGAAGCGCGCGAGCTTCTCCAGCAGGTGCTGGTCCTGGAGGAGGAGGGGGCCACCGACGCCGGCGGTGGCGGAGTTCTGGTTGTCGGCGACGGGGGCGCCGGACTCGGTCGTAAGCACGCGCTTCGACATGGTGGCCTTTCCGTACGGATACCTGCTGGCTTGCCGTGGAGCGTAAGTTCGCCTCGAACACAGCGTCAACAGTTTGTTGAAATTGAAGTGTGGTGTTCCGGTCGGCGGCGGCGCCTTGGGCGCGACAGGACAGGTGTCAGCACCGCCGCCGACCGGAAATCTGGGGCCCCGGGAGCTCCGGGGCGGCCGGTCAGACCTGCGCGCCGGAGAGGCGCTCGACGGCGCGGAGCAGGGCCGAGTGGTCCAGGCCGCCGTCACCCTGCGCGCGCAGCGAGGCGACGAGCTGGGCGACCACGGCGCCGACCGGGAGGGCCGCGCCGACGTTGCGGGCGGCGTCGGTCACGATGCCCATGTCCTTGTGGTGCAGGTCGATCCGGAAGCCGGGCTTGAAGTCCCGGTTCAGGAAGTTGTCCTTCTTGCGGGTCAGCACGGTCGAGCCGGCCAGACCACCGTTGAGGACGTCGAGGGCGGCCTGGAGGTCCACGCCGGACTTCTCCAGGAAGACCACGGCCTCGGCGCACGCCTGGATGTTCACGGCGACGATGAGCTGGTTGGCCGCCTTGACCGTCTGGCCGGAGCCGTGCGGGCCGCAGAGGACGATGGTCTTGCCGAGGGCCTCCAGGATCGGGCGGGCCTCGTCGAAGTCGGCCTGCTCGCCGCCGACCATGATGGAGAGCACGGCCTCGATGGCGCCGGCCTCGCCGCCGGAGACGGGGGCGTCGATGACGCGGATGCCCTTCTCCTTGGCGTTCTTGGCCAGGTCGACGGAGGTCTGCGGGGTGATCGACGACATGTCGATGATCAGCGCGCCCTGCTTCGCGTTCTCCAGGATGCCCTCGGGGCCGTAGGAGATCGCCTCGACCTGCGGGGAGGCGGGCACCATCGTGATGACCACGTCGGCGTCCTTGACGGCCTCGGCGATCGAGCCGGCCGCGGTGCCGCCGGCGGCGGCCAGGCGGTCCAGCTTGTCCTGCTCCAGGGTGAAGCCGGTGACCGAGTAGCCGGCCTTGATCAGGTTCTCGGACATGGGGGAACCCATGATGCCGAGGCCGATCCACGCGATCTTGGGGAGGTTGCTCATGAGGGTGCCTCTCAAAACAAGGTGGTACGGGGAGGGGGCCTGCGTCAGCGGGCCGGGCGGGCCTCGGCGGCGAGCCATTCGAAGGACGCGGCGGCGTCGGCGGCCTTGTACTCCAGGCCGACGAAGCCGTCGTAACCGGCCTTCCTCAACTCGTCGAGCAGCTGCTCCAGCGGCAGTTCGCCGGTGCCCGGGGCGCCGCGGCCCGGCATGTCCGCGATCTGGACGTGGCCGGTCTTGTCGGCGTACCGCGCGATGACCTCGCTGACGTCCTCGCCGTTCATGGCCAGGTGGTAGATGTCGAGGAGGAACTTGGCGTTGCCGAGCCCGGTGGCCTCGTTCACCTTGTCGACGATCTCGATCGCGGAGGGGGCGCTCACCAGCGGGTAGAGCGGCGACTCCGGCTTGTTGAGGGTCTCGATCAGCAGGATCGCGCCGACGCGGTCGGCGGCGCGGGCCGCCAGGACCAGGTTCTCCAGGGCGAGGGCGTCCTGGGCCGCCGGGTCGACGCCCTCCACGCGGTTGCCGTAGAGCGCGTTGAGCGCCTTGCAGCCGACCGAGGCGGCGAAGTCCGCGGCGATGTCGATGTTGGCCTTGAAGCGGTCGGACTCCTCGCCCGGGACCGAGACCGCGCCGCGGTCCGGGCCGGGGAGCTGTCCGGCGTAGAAGTTCAGGCCCACGAGCTGGGTGCCGGCGTCCTCGAGGGCCTTCTTGAGGGTGTCGAGCTCGCTCTGCTCGGGGGTGGCGGTGTCGATCCAGGGCCACCACAGCTCGACCGCGGTGAAGCCGGCCGCGGCGGCGGCCGCGGGGCGCTCCAGGAGCGGGAGTTCCGTGAAGAGGATCGACAGGTTCACATCGAAGCGCTGGTCCGAGTATCCCATGAGGGGCGGCGCTCCTTCCGTATTGCGGAAGTCGTTTTCTGTCTGACGGAAGGTTGCCGGGCGAGCGCTCCACTTGTCAAGAGGTCCCCGCAGGTCCGGGGCTCCCCAGTGGCGCGAACGGCCCGTAGCGTGGGGGCATGGTGCGTTTGAGAGTGGAGTTCACGACCGAGCCGTTCGACCTCGACGAGGCGCCGGCGCACGCGGTCGTGGCGCGTGAGGTCATCCAGTCGGCGGAACTGGACGCCGTCGACGTCGGCCCCTTCGGCAACACCGCGGAAGGCGGCGCCGAGGCCGTGCTCACCGCCGTCGACGAGCTGCTGCGCAAGGCGCTCGCCGCCGGTGCCACCCGGGTCTCGCTCCAGGTCAACGTGATCGGTGAGGGCGGGGAGGACGCGAAGTGACCGAGCATCCCTTGACGGCGGCGGTGAAGCCGCTGGTCGACGCGATGGGCGCGGAAGTGCTGGAGCCGGCCCAGGCGGCGGCCGACGACGTCGTGCTGTCCTGGGAGGGCGAGGACGTCCTCGCCGTACGGCTGCCGCAGCTGTCCGACTCCCTGGACCACATCCTCGCGGCGATGGAGCGGCGGCACGGGATGCCGCTGGCGGAACTCGACCGCAAGGCCAAGCAGGAGGTCGTCCGGGTGCTGGAGGCCCGCGGCGCGTTCGCGGTGCGGCACGGAGTGGAGACGGTGGCCGGGGCACTCGGTGTCAGCCGCTTCACCGTCTACAACTACCTGAACAGGGAAAACGCCTCCAAGAACGCCTAGTTGATCAAGATTTGCCACGAGCCGTCGTCCGCATGTCGGGACGACGGCTTTTGTGTCACCGAGTTTTCAACAAAGTGTTGACGTGGTGTTGCCGAGGGCGTTAGCTATCCGCAGCCCGTCCGACGCACAGCGAAAAACAGCCACGGAGGCTTCCCGTGACTTCAGGTACGACACCGGGCCTCACCCGGTTCAACACCTCCGCGGAGAGCGAGGCCCGTGCCGCGCTCCACGAGGTGTGCACCAGCTCGGCGTGGGGGAGCAGGGTCCTCGCCCAGCGCCCGTACGCCACCGCCGAAGCCCTCTTCCTCGCGAGCGACGCCGCCACGGCCGAGCTCACCGCCGAGGACCTGGCCGAGGCGATGGCGGGCCACCCGCCGATCGGTCGCCCGAAGGAAGGGGACGCCACGTCCACCCGCGAGCAGAGCGGGATGGCCGGCTCCTCCGCCGAGCTCAAGGCCGAGATGCTCGAACTGAACCTGGCCTACCAGGAGAAGTTCGGCCACGTCTTCCTCATCTGCGCCACCGGCAGGACCGGCGAGCAGATGCGCGACGCGGTCAAGGAGCGGATCGGCAACGCGCCCGAGCAGGAGCGCGAGATCGTCCGCACCGAACTGGGCAAGATCAACCGCATCCGGCTCACCCGACTCGTAGAGGAAGAGAGCGCCGCATGAGCACCGACACCACGGCCTCGGTGTCCACCCACATCCTGGACACCAGCATCGGACGCCCCGCGGAGGGCGTGGCGATCACCCTCGCCGCCCGCGCCGGCTCCGACGCCGCCTGGGTGACGCTCGGCGGCTCGGCCACCGACGCCGACGGACGGTGCAAGGACCTGCCGGCCCTGCCGGTCGGCACCACCCACGTACGCCTCGACTTCGAGACCGAGGCGTACTTCCTGAGCAAGCAGAACCAGCAAGCCGAGGCGCAGCAGGACGCCCCCGCGAATCGGGACAGCGGTCCGGCCGGTGCTTTCTTCCCGGAGGTGGCGATCACGTTCGCCGTCAAGCCGGGCGAGCACTACCACGTACCGCTGCTGCTCAACCCGTTCGGCTACTCCGTTTACCGAGGGAGCTAGCAGACATGCCCACGATTCTCGGCCAGAACCAGTACGGCAAAGCAGAGAACCGCGTCGTCAAGATCACGCGGGACGGCGCCACCCACCACATCAAGGACCTGAACGTCTCCGTCGCCCTCTCCGGCGACCTCAGCGACGTCCACCTCACCGGCTCCAACGCCAACTGCCTCCCCACCGACACGACGAAGAACACCGTCTTCGCGTTCGCCAAGGAGTACGGCATCGAGTCCGCCGAGCAGTTCGGCATCCACCTCGCCCGCCACTTCGTGACGAGCCAGGAGCCGATCAAGCGGGCCCGGATCCGGATCGAGGAGTACGCCTGGGAGCGCATCGCCTCCTCCGACGCCAACTCCAAGTTCATCGGCGCCGACGAGGTCAACCACTCCTTCGCCCGCAAGGGCCAGGAGACCCGGGTCACCCAGGTCACCTACGACGGCGAGAAGTGGGAGGTCATCTCCGGCCTCAAGGACCTCGTCGTCATGAACTCCACCAACTCGGAGTTCTGGGGCTACATCAAGGACCAGTACACCACCCTCCAGGAGGCGTACGACCGCATCCTGGCCACCCAGGTGTCCGGCCGCTGGCGGTTCAACTGGACCGACGACGACCAGCGGATGCCCAACTGGGAGCGGTCCTACGAGCAGACGAAGAAGCACATGCTGGAGGCGTTCGCGGAGACGTACTCGTACTCCCTCCAGCAGACGCTGTACCAGATGGCCACGCGGATCATCAACCACCGCGCGGAGATCGACGAGGTGCGCTTCTCGCTCCCGAACAAGCACCACTTCCTGGTCGACCTCGAGCCCTTCGGGCTGAAGAACGACAACGAGGTCTACTACGCCGCGGACCGCATGTACGGCCTCATCGAGGCCACGGTCCTGCGTGACGGCGCCGAGGCGCTCATCCCGGTCGACATGACCAACCTCTGAGCGGCACCACATCTCTGAGCGGCACTGAGTGAACCGGTCCCCGCCCGCCCGCAGTCGGGCGGGGACCGGCACCAGACCGGAGGGAACCCAGCATGGCACTGCCCGCACCGGGGCCGGCGTCCACCGAAGGCCCGTGTCCCACCCCGTCGTCCCCCTCGGCCCCGCCCCAGGCCGCCTGCCACCCGGTGGACGAGAAGCTCCCCGCCTCGCGGCTCGTCCCCGCGGCACTCCAGCACATCGCCGCCATGTACGCCGGCGTCGTCACCCCTCCGCTCATCATCGGCCAGGCCGTCGGCCTGGACGCCGCCGGGATGACCCGGCTCATCGCCGCCAGCCTGCTCATCGCGGGCCTCGCGACCATCCTCCAGACCCTCGGCGTCCGGAACTTCGCCGGCAACCGGCTCCCGTTCGTCAACGCCGCCTCCTCCGCCGGCATCGCGCCCATGCTGGCCATCGCCGAGACGAGCGCCCCCGGACACCAGCTCCCCGCCATCTACGGCGCGGTCATGGTCGCCGGCGTCTTCTGCCTCGCCGTCGGCCCCTTCTTCGGCCGGCTGCTCCGCTTCTTCCCGCCGCTCGTCACCGGCGTCGTCATCACCCTGATCGGCGTCACCCTGATGCCGGTGCCCGTCAGCTGGGCCCAGGGCGGCGACAAGACCGCCGCCGACTTCGGCGCCATGAAGTACCTCGCGCTCGCCGGCTTCACCCTGGTCGTCGTCCTGCTGTTCCAGCGCTTCGGCCGCGGCTTCCTCAAGCAGATCGCCCTGCTCCTCGGCCTGTTCATCGGCACCCTCGCCGCGATCCCGTTCGGGATGGCCGACTTCACCGCCCTGCGCGAGGCGCCGGTCGCCGCGCTGCCCACGCCCTTCGCCTTCGGCGCCCCCGAGTTCCAGCCCGCCGCGATCCTCTCCCTGTGCATCGTGATGCTGGTCCTCATGACCGAGTCCAGCGCCGGCATGCTCGCCCTCGGCGAGATCTGCGACCGTCCCAGCGACGGGAAGACCATCACCCGCGGCCTGCGCACCGACGGCATCGCGACCCTGCTCGGCCCCGTCTTCGGCGGCTTCCCGACCTCCGCCTTCGCGCAGAACGTCGGCGTCGTCTCGCTCACCCGGGTCCGGTCCCGCTACGTGGTCGCCGTCGCCGGCGGCGCCCTCCTGGTGCTCGGCGCCTTCCCGGTCCTCGGCGCGGTCGTCTCCCTGGTCCCGATGCCCGTCCTCGGCGGCGCCGGCATCGTCCTCTTCGGCTCCATCGCGGTCAGCGGCATCCGGACCCTCTCCGAGGCCGGACTCGACGACAGCTCCAACATCATCCTGGTGGCGGTCGCGCTCGGCGCGGGCATCATCCCGCTCGCCGCCCCCACCTTCTACGCCGGATTCCCCGCCTGGGCGCAGACCGTGCTCGGCTCCGGCATCAGCGCCGGCGCGCTCGTCGCCGTCCTGCTGAACCTGTTCTTCCATCATCTCGGCACCCGGAGCCGTCAGACGGCCCCGGCACTCAAATCCTCCTAGGGTCCTGCCGTGCCCAACCCACCCATGAGGAATGAAGGAAGCACCGCCATGGCAGCACCTTCGGCAGACCGGCGCATCGTCATCGAGAACGCGGCGATCGCCACCGTCGACGCGCACGACACCGAGTACGCCTCCGGCTACCTCGTCGTCGCCGGCAACAGGATCGAGTCGCTCGGCGCCGGCAAGGCCCCCGAGAACCTGGAGAACGTGGTCCGGCGGATCGACGCCACCGGCCACCTGGTCACCCCGGGCCTGGTCAACACCCACCACCACTTCTACCAGTGGATCACCCGGGGCCTGGCCACCGACCACAACCTCTTCAACTGGCTGGTCGCGCTGTACCCGACGTGGGCGCGGATCGACGAGCAGATGGTGCGGGTCGCCGCCCAGGGCTCGCTCGCCATGATGGCCCGCGGCGGCGTCACCACCGCCATGGACCACCACTACGTCTTCCCGAAGGGCTCCGGCGACCTCTCCGGCGCCATCATCGGCGCCGCCTCCGAGATGGGCGTCCGCTTCACCCTGGCCCGCGGCTCCATGGACCGCAGCGAGAAGGACGGCGGCCTGCCGCCGGACTTCGCCGTCGAGACCACCGAGGGCGCGCTCGCCGCGACCGAGGAGACCGTCAAGAAGCACCACGACGCCTCCTTCGACTCGATGACGCAGGTCGCCGTCGCCCCCTGCTCGCCCTTCTCCATCTCCACCGAGCTGCTGCGCGAGGGCGCCGCCCTCGGCCGCCGCCTTGGGGTGCGCATGCACACCCACGGCTCGGAGACCGTGGAGGAGGAGAAGTTCTGCCACGAGCTCTTCGGCATGGGCCCGACCGACTACTTCGAGTCGACCGGCTTCCTCGGCGAGGACGTGTGGATGGCGCACTGCGTCCACATGAACGACTCCGACATCGCCGCCTTCGCCCGCACGAAGACCGGTGTCGCCCACTGCCCGTCGTCCAACGCGCGCCTCGCCGCCGGCATCGCCCGCGTCCCCGACATGCTGAAGGCGGGCGTCCCCGTCGGCCTCGGCGTCGACGGCACCGCCTCCAACGAGTCCGGCGAGCTCCACACCGAACTCCGCAACGCCCTGCTGATCAACCGCCTCGGCGCCCACCGCGAGGCCGCGCTCAACGCCCGCCAGGCCCTCCGCCTCGGCACCTACGGCGGCGCGCAGGTCCTCGGCCGGGCCGACAGCATCGGCTCCCTGGAGGCCGGCAAGCTCGCCGACTTCGTCCTCTGGAAGATCGACGGCCTCGGCCACTCGTCGATCGCCGACCCGGTCACCGCCATCGTCTTCGGCGCGGCGGCCCCGGTCACCGCGTCCTTCGTCAACGGCGAGCAGATCGTCGAGAACAACCGGCTGCTCACCGTCGACGAGGACACCATCGCGCGCGACGCGCGCACGGAGGCGCAGCGCCTGGCCCGCATCGCGGCCCAGGGCTGACCCTCCCCCCGGAGTCCGGTCGAGGGGGACGGCCCTCGACCGGTCGCCGCGGACCCGAGCCGGGTCCGCGGCAGCCGGACCGGGAGGCGCCGTACGCACCCGTCGTACGGCGCCCCCCGGCACGGTGCCCCCCCGCCCGCACCCCCACCGGGCGTCCCGTCCCCGCGCCGTACCCCCTCCGCCGGCGCGCCGCACCACCCCGCACCGAGCCGCACCTCCTGCACTTCGCACCGCATCGCACCACCTCCCTGACACCCGCGTCACCGCCGACGTGTACCCGACCGGAGGAACCGCCGTGGCCGACGAGCCCCAGGTTCGCAATGCACAAGACGCAGGCACCGCCCCGGAAGACCGGACCAAGCATCCGGTCGACGAGACCCTGCCCCCTCTGAAGATGTTCACCAGCGGCCTCCAGCACGTGGCCGCCATGTACGCGGGCGTGGTGGCCCCGCCGCTGATCGTCGGAGCGGCCGTCGGCCTCTCGGGCACCGAACTCACCTTCCTGACCGGCGCCAGCCTCTTCACGGCCGGCCTCGCGACCTTCCTCCAGACGCTCGGCGTCTGGAAGATCGGCGCCAAGCTCCCCTTCGTCAACGGCGTCACCTTCGCCGGCGTGGCCCCCATGCTGGCCATCGTCGACACCGCGGAGGACAAGGCCGACGCGCTGCCGATCATCTTCGGCGCGATCATCGTCGCCGGTCTGCTCGGCTTCCTCGCCGCGCCGTGGTTCTCCCGGCTGGTCCGGTTCTTCCCGCCGGTCGTCACCGGCACCGTCATCACCCTCATCGGCATCTCGCTGCTGCCGGTCGCCTTCGGCTGGGCCCAGGGGCCCAACCCGGCGGCCGAGGACTACGGTTCGGGCAAGTTCCTCGGCCTGGCGGCCGTCACCCTCGCCATCGTGCTGCTGCTGCGCCGCTTCACCCGCGGCTTCCTCAAGCAGATCGCGGTGCTCGTCGGCCTCGTCCTCGGCACGGTGATCGCCATACCCTTCGGCGTCACCGACTTCACGCCGGTGGCCGAGGCGGACATCGTCGGCTTCCCCACCCCCTTCCACTTCGGCGCCCCGCAGTTCGCGCTCGCCGCGATCATCTCGATGTGCGTGGTCATGCTGGTCTCGATGACCGAGTCGACCGCCGACATGCTGGCGCTCGGCGAGATCGTCGAGCGGCCCGCCGACGAGAAGACCATCGCGGCCGGTCTGCGCGCCGACACCCTCGGGTCGGCGCTCAGCCCGCTCTTCAACGGCTTCATGTGCAGCGCCTTCGCGCAGAACGTCGGCCTGGTCGCCATGACCCGGATCCGCAGCCGCTTCGTCGTCGCCTGCGGCGGCGGCATCCTGGTCCTGATGGGCCTGTCGCCGGTGATGGCCTCGCTGATCTCGGTCGTGCCCCGCCCGGTCCTCGGCGGCGCGGGCGTCGTTCTCTTCGGCTCGGTCGCGGCCAGCGGCATCCAGACTCTGGTCAAGGCCGGCCTGGAGAAGGACAACAACGTCCTCATCGTGGCCGTCTCGATCGCGGTCGGCATCATCCCGATCACGAAGCCGGACTTCTACCACGCCTTCCCGGAGACCGCGCAGATCATCCTGGACTCCGGCATCTCCACCGGCTGCGTCGCGGCCGTCCTGCTCAACGTGGTCTTCAACCACTTCGGCAAGCGCCGGGACGACGACGAGGTGACGGCGCCGATGGAGCCTGGCGAGGAGATCTCCGAGACCCGCGCCAAGACGGTCCACGCCCACTAGCGACCGGACGCCCCGGCACCACCGCCCCGCCCGCCCCGGGCCCCGCGCACCCCGCGGGGCCCGGGGCGGCGCCGTGTCCGCCGCCCTCACGGCTCCTCCCGGGCGATCCGCCGGGCGCACTCCCCGGCCAGCGCGGGGTACGCGGCGGCGATCGCCTCGTACAGCCTGCGCCGCAGCAGCCGCTCGGCCTCGCGGCGGCCGGTGTCGCCGTACAGCCCGTCGAGCAGCGTCTCGTATCGGGCCAGCGCCTGGCGCAGATAGCCCACCTGCCAGCGGACGAGCGAGCCGGCCGGCGCCGGTCCGCCGCGCACCGCCGGTCCGCCCCGCAGGGCCGCCAGGTGCCGGTGGCGGACCGCCCGCCGCTCCAGCTCGGCCGCCGGCAGCCGCGGCACCTCGATCGGCTCGGCCCGGATCGCCGCCAGCACCGCGGCCCGCCGCGTCCCGGCGAGCACCCCGACGGCCGCGGGCCGCCGCGCCTCCGCCAGCGCGGCCGACGCCGCCGTGAACTCCGGCGTCCGCTGCACCGCCTCCACCCGCGCCAGCAGATACAGCCGCACCGGCGCCGGCGCGTACCGGCGCGGGTCGCGCCCCTGCACGTCCGGCAGTCCCAGCAGCTCCCGCACCATCGCGTCGCTCCAGCCGCGCCGCCGCAGCCCGGCCGGCGACACGTACAGCGTACGGTCCGTCATCATCCCCCCAGATGCGATTACTCAGCGTGACGGTCCCAGTGAAGCGCACCCCACTGACAACGACCCCGTGACGCCCCCTTGCGAACCGCTCCCTCCGCATGCGATATAGGTCTGGACCTTTCCGAGGGACGGAGGCCGGCCCGTGCAACGCCCGCTCACCGCACGCCTGTTGACCGCGATCGCGCTCGCCGCGCTCCCGTCCTGCTCCGCCGGCCCGCCCCCCGACACCACCCCGCCGGCACCCCCCACCGGCCTCACCGCCACCTCCGGCAGCGCCACCACCGTCCACGTCATGTGGGAGGCCGCCACCGACGACCGCGCCGTCACCGCCTACCAGGTCCTCCAGGACGGCCGCCAGGTCAGGGAACTCCCCGCCACCACCCTCATGACCGACGTCACCGGCCTCGCCCCCGGCACCCGCCACACCTTCGCCGTCCGCGCCCGCGACGCCGCCGGCAACACCTCGCCCGCCACCCCCGCCGTCGCCGCCACCACCCTCCGCGCCGCCGCCGAGGACCGCCGACCCCCCACCGTCCCCGGCACCCTGCGCGCCACCCCCGCCGGCCCCGACGCCGCCGTCCTCACCTGGACCCCCGCCCGCGACGACACCCGCGTCACCGCCTACGACGTCCACCAGGCCGGCGTCCGCATCCACACCGCACCCGGCACCGCCACCACCGCCCGCGTCACCGGCCTCCGCCCCGGCACCGCCTACTCCTTCACCCTCCGCGCCCGCGACGCCGCCGAGAACTCCTCCCCCGACACCGCCCCCGCCGACCTCACCACCCCCTCCGCCCCCGGCGCGCCCCCCAACACCTCCCCGCGCGCCCTCACCGCCACCTCCGCCCGCGGCGAGATCACCCTCACCTGGACCCCGCCCGAGACCGGAGGCCCCGTCACCCACCACGAACTCCACATCGACGGCCGCTTCGCCACCACCGTCGTCTGGGGCACCACCCCGCCGGCCGGCCGCGCCACCTACACCTTCCCGGCCCAGGCAGCCCCCGGCACCACCCTCACCCTCACCCTCCGCGCCCGCCTCCCCGACGGCACCTGGGGCGACTTCTCCGCGCCCCGCACCGTCGTCGTCCGCTGACCCCAGGCCGATCGCGCGCCCCGCCCGGGGGACGTCCTCAGGCCGATCCCGGCGCCCCCGACCTACCCTGGAACCGTGGCCGAGACCGTTCTCACCAATACCGGGCTGGACCAGTTCCTGGCGCTCCTCGACGGCAGCCCCGAGCACCGCGACCCGGCCTTCGTACGGGCCGCCGAGGCCGTGCTCGGGCTGCTCGCCCTGCGCGGCGCCGACCGGACCGGCGGCCTGCCCGAACCGGACCCCCGACTCGTCCGGCAGCTGCTCGTGGAGGACCTGCCGGCCTTCGTCTACGCCCCGCCCGGCGACCTCCCCGCCTACCCCGCCGTCCTCGGCGCCCTCGCCGGCTGCTTCGACGGCGAGCTGCGGCAGCGCGTCGCCGCCGTCGTCGAGGAGACCGGACCCGACTTCGAACGGGCCATGACCGATCCCGGCAACCTCACCTGGCACCGCTGGTACGCCTCGCTGCTGCGCACCGTCGGCGCCGACCTCGCCGATCCCGACGACGTCCGCCGCCGGATCGGCGCCCTCGACGGCGCCCCGCTGCCCGACGGCGTGCACCGCGCCGACCTCATGGGACGCACCGCGCTCGCCGAGACCGTGCTCGCCGAGGCCGTCGCCCGCGCCTACGTCCGCGACGCCGAACAGCCGCCCGCCGCGGGCCCCCTCCTCACCGACCACGCTGTCGCCGCCGGCGTCGGCCGCGTCACCGCCGCGCTCCTCGACCGCTGGACCGCCGCGGGACTCGCCGACGAGCTCGCCGGCCCCCACGCCCGCCTCGCGCCCGGCCCCGACGACTTCCCCCACCTCGTCCTCGCCGACGCGCTCCTCGACGAACACCTCGACCACTACGGCGACCCCGCCGCCCCCGTCCCCCCGCCCGCGGAGTCCCCGCACCCGGGCGCCGCCGACCCCGAACGGGACGCCGACCAGCTGCTCGCCGCCGTCGAGGAGCTCGCCGAGGAGGAGTACGAGCCGTACGGCGGCGAGGCCCCGCACCTGCTCTACGCGCTCTACCAGCGCGGCTGCGCCGCCGACTCGATCGCCCGGCGCGCCGCCGAGTACGAGGACTGGATCGTCGACCCGGACCTGGAGGACGTGCCCGTCGCCGTGCCCGAGGGCGTCACCGGCGCGTACGTCACCCCGCCCGTCCCCGAACTCGTCCGGCTGCTCGGCTCCGCCGGCCTCACCGAGGACGACCGGGCCCGCCTCGAAGGCCCGGCCGGGGACCTCGCCGCCGTCGCCGACCGGCTCGCCGCCACCGGGCTCGTCCTGCGCTCCGGGGACGCCTTCGCACTGACCCCGCGCGGCGCCGCGACCGTCCGCTACCTGCTGCGGGTGCGCCGGGTCGCCGCGCCCACCGCCGCCGAGGCCGCCGCCTGGTCCGCGCGGGAACTGGTCGCCGCCGCCGCGCAGTGGCCGCAGCCCGCCGCCGCGCGCGTGCTCGGCGACTGGCTGCACGCGCGCGCGGGAACAGCCGACGCCTGGTCGGAGCTGCTGGCCGCGTTCGCCGCCGTCCACGCCCACGCGTCCGAAGGAGCCGCCGTGCGCGCCCTGTTCGGGCTCCTCGACACGGCCGCCGCCCCGCCGTCCGCCTTGCGCGGCGCGCTGCGCGACCCGGTGGTCGGCGCCGCCGTCCTCGACGCGCTGCGGGCGCGCGGCGAGGACGCCGACCCGGTCCAGGTCCCGGTCTCCGCCCGCGCCCTGCGGGTCCTCGACCGGCTGCCCGCGAAGAAGGGCCCGCTGGAGTCCCGGCGGGCCGCCTTCGACGCGGCGGCGGCCGACTGGCCGGGCGGCTCGGCCGCCCTCGTCCGGGCGATGGCCGAGGCCGACCGGCACGGCACCGAGCGGGTCCTCGGCCCGCTCGGCATCCGCCTGCCGTGACGTACCCCTGTCAGCCCGTCAGCCCGTCGTGAGGTACATCCCCGTCGGCCCCGTGCCCGCCGTGTTCCGGCAGGCGCGGTGGCCCGACGGGACGGCGTGGATCAGCGCGAGGCAGCGCCCGAGCGCCTGCTGGCCGTACGCGTTGGGGTGCATGGACTCCTGCACCAGGCCCTGCGTGGACTGGCTGTCGATCCACCGCGCCCACTCGCTCGCCGCGCCCGACGGCGGCAGGGAGGCCGTCACCTGGCGGCTCGCCTTCGCGCACACCTCACGGCCCTGGAGCGCGTCCCGCAGGTCGAGGAACTGCGCGCCCTTCGCGACCGCCACCTGCCGCAGCCGGTTCGCGAGCTGCGGGACGAGGGAGTCGCGCGCCCAGTCGGAGTCCTTGTTCCAGAACGGGCAGCCGCCGGTGTTCGTCCGGGCCCAGCCGCTCTCGGCGTAGCGGTTCTCGGCGGCGCGGGGGATCGGCGACGGGTACGACTGGAGCACGATCCGGTAGTCGGAGGACGCGTAGCCCGCGCCGCTCATCACGGCCCGGATCTCGTCGACCGCCTTGCCGACGCCGGCCATCGCCGTGTCCATCCGGGCGTCGACCGCGGCCTGCTGGTCGTCGTGGCAGTAGGAGTACCAGACGATGTAGTCGGTCGCGCAGGTGCTGATGATGTCGGCGAAGCCGAGGTCGTTGCCGCCGATCGACAGGGCGATCAGCTTCACGTCGTGCGAGGCGGCGACGGCGGCCAGCCGGTCGGCCTGCGGTGCCTCGCCCCGGAACGCCACGCCGCCCTGGGAGGCGCGGAAGACGTGCTCCGTCTTCGCCCCGGAGCAGGCGAGGTTGATCAGGGTGCTCGCGACGGGCCCGGCGCTGCGCACCTCGGAGACGTCCGAGCGGTGGCAGCCGCCGGCGGTGGCGCCGTACACCCGCGCCGGGTCGTAGCCGCTGCCGGTCCAGGCGCGGTCGGTGCCGTCGCGGGCGCCGGTGTTCGTGAGGCTGTTGCCGAGCCAGCGGCCGGCCTCGCCGGAGATGTAGCTGTCGCCGAGGGCGACGACGGCGGTGGGGCCGACGCCGGGGGTGGCCTGGGCCGGGGGAGCGGTGAGGGAGGCCAGACCTGCGGCGGTGCACAGGGCGAGGAACGCGCGCAGCGCGCGGTGGGGGGTCGAGGGCATGGCTGTGCTCTCCTGCGGGTGCGCAGTGGTGTGGGGGACAGCCGCCGGCCGGTGGCATGGCGGAATCTCGCACGGCGCGTCTTATTACCGCTAGGTAGCTGCATATCTCGGTTGCGTCACGTCGCCTGTGACGCGACAGGGCCCGGGCCCCGGATCTGTGCGTTTCCCGGGGGCCGGGCCCTGACGTGGTGGTGCGGGAGGTCAGCCGACGAGCTGCTCGTACGCGGGGAGGGTGAGGAAGTCCGCGTAGTCCGCGTCGAGGGAGACGTGGAGGAGGAGGTCGTGGGCCTGCTGCCACTTGCCGGCAGCGAACGCCTCGTCGCCGATCTCGGCGCGGATGGCGGCCAGCTCCTCGGCGGCGACCTCGCGGGCCAGCTCGGGGGTGGCCTTCACGGTCTCCCCGGCGTGCTCGAACTCGACGCCGGCGTTGATCCACTGCCAGATCTGCGAGCGGGAGATCTCGGCGGTGGCCGCGTCCTCCATCAGGTTGAAGATGGCGACGGCGCCGAGGCCGCGCAGCCACGCCTCGATGTAGCGGATGCCGACCTGGACGGCGTTGCGCAGGCCGTCGTAGGTGGGCCTGGCGTCGAGGGAGTCGATGGCGATGAGGTCGCCGGGCGCCACGGAGACGTCCTCGCGCAGCCGGTCCTTCTGGTTCGGCTTGTCGCCGAGGACGGCGTCGAAGGAGGCCATGGCGATCGGGACCAGGTCGGGGTGGGCGACCCAGGAGCCGTCGAAGCCGTCGCCGGCCTCGCGGTCCTTGTCGGCCTTGACCTTCTCGAAGGCGACCTTGTTGACCTCGGCGTCCTTGCGGGACGGGATGAAGGCCGCCATGCCGCCGATCGCGTGCGCGCCGCGCTTGTGGCAGGTGCGGACGAGGAGTTCGGTGTACGCGCGCATGAACGGGGCCGTCATCGTGACCGCGTTGCGGTCCGGGAGGACGAACTTGGCCCCGCCGTCGCGGAAGTTCTTGACGATGGAGAAGAGGTAGTCCCAGCGGCCGGCGTTGAGGCCGGCGGCGTGGTCGCGGAGCTCGTAGAGGATCTCCTCCATCTCGTACGCGGCCGTGATGGTCTCGATGAGGACCGTGGCGCGGACGGTGCCCTGCGGGATGCCGACGTAGTCCTGGGCGAAGACGAAGATGTCGTTCCAGAGGCGGGCCTCCAGGTGCGACTCGGTCTTCGGCAGGTAGAAGTACGGGCCCTTGCCGAGGTCGATCAGGCGCTGCGCGTTGTGGAAGAAGTACAGGCCGAAGTCGACGAGGGCGCCGGGCACGGCCCGTCCCTCGAAGGTGAGGTGGCGCTCCTCCAGGTGCCAGCCGCGCGGCCGCATGACGACGGTGGCGAGCTCGTCGGCGGGCTTGAGGGCGTACGACTTGCCGGTGCGGGCGTCGGTGAAGTCGATGTTCCGGGTGTACGCGTCGATCAGGTTGAGCTGGCCGAGGACCACGTTCTCCCAGGTGGGCGCCGAGGCGTCCTCGAAGTCCGCGAGCCACACCTTCGCGCCGGAGTTGAGCGCGTTGATCGTCATCTTGCGGTCGGTGGGGCCGGTGATCTCGACGCGGCGGTCGTTCAGGGCCGCCGGGGCCGGCGCGACCTTCCAGGAGTCGTCGGCGCGGATCGCGGCGGTCTCCGGCAGGAAGTCGAGGGTCGACGTGCGGGCGATCTCGGCGCGGCGCTCGGCGCGGCGCGCGAGGAGCTCGTCCCGGCGCGGGGTGAACCGGCGGTGGAGCTCGGCGACGAAGGCGAGGGCCGCCTCCGTCAGCACCTCCTCCTGGCGCGGCAGGGGCTCGGCGTCGACGACGGCCAGGGGGGACGGCGCTGGTGCGGACATGACCTGTCACTTCCTTCAGCGGGCTACGCGTGCGGTACCGCGGCCGCCGGGCGTCACGGACGGCACGGAGTGCCGCGGGTGCCGAGATACGGCCGCGCGCGCCTTCACCGGGGCTCAGGCGCTTCTATGCAGTGGATATTAGTTTCCTCATGGTGGAAGTTCAATCGTTTGTTGATGTCGAGATTCTTCGGGTCGACAGAACATGGCTCCGAGTGCCAGCCCCCTCACTCCAGGTGCCCGCACCCGGCGCCGCTCACCCCTCCAGCCGGTACAGGTCCGCCGCCGTGTCGATGTCGAAGGGCTCCGCCACGTCCCCGCACTCCACCAGGGCGATCTCCGCCCGGTGCGCCGCCAGGTAGTCCCGCGCCCCCCGGTCGCCCTCCGCGCCCGCCGCGATCCCCGCCCACCGGTCGGCGCCGAACAGCACCGGATGTCCCCGCCGCCCGCCGTACGAGGCCGCCGCCAGCGCGTCCCGCGCCCCGTATGCCTCCCGCACCCGGGCCACCGCCGCTGCCCCGATTCCCGGCTGGTCCACCAGCGACACCAGCGCGGCGTCCACCCCGCGCGGATCCGCCGCCAGCGAGGCCAGGCCGACCCGCAGCGACGAGCCCATCCCGTCCGCCCACCCCGGGTTCTCGGCCAGCACGCACCCGGACAGCTCGGCCCGCTCCCGTACGAGCTCCGCCGACGCGCCCAGCACCACGTGCACCACCGCGCAGCCGCCCTCGCGCAGCACCCGCACCGCGTGTTCGACCAGCGGCCGGCCCCGGTACGGCAGCAGCGCCTTCGGGCGCCCGCCGAGCCGCCGCCCGCCGCCGGCGGCCAGCAGCAGCCCGGCGACGAGGGGGGACGGGGACGGGGAGGAAGGGGAGGGAGAGGAAGTCGTCGTCATGGGGACTGCTTACCGCATGACGCGGAATGACACGGTCGCATGAATGCGGCGCCCGGCCTCTTCCCCGCCGGGCGGCCGAGGGGTTAACTGACCCCCACTCAGGGCGCCCGACCACCGCCCGGAGCCAGCCGGAGCGGACGTCTCGGAGTGGGGGGCCGTGGTGCGGAGCGTGGAGCAGAGGCCGGTGACCGGCGAGACAGTGGACCCGAGGGTGACCGGACTGCGGTCCGCCGTGGCCCGTCTCCGGCGCGAACTGGCCGGGCACCGGGTCGAGTTCG
This sequence comes from Streptomyces sp. NPDC057854, assembly GCF_042797055.1. Taxonomy (NCBI): domain Bacteria; kingdom Bacillati; phylum Actinomycetota; class Actinomycetes; order Kitasatosporales; family Streptomycetaceae; genus Streptomyces; species Streptomyces sp. NPDC057854. The sequence goes on along the minus strand of NZ_JBHVMF010000016.1, from coordinate 177,106 downwards.
CCGACCGCGAGATCGCCGAGGACGCCCTCGCCGCGCTCGACGCGATGGCGGTGAGCGGCGCCCCCGAGGTGTGGCGGCTGCGCCGCAGCCTGCTCCTCGTCGCCGGCTCGCTCGGCTCCGTCAGCGCCCTCTCCGAAGCCCTGGCCGCCGTCCGCCACGCCGTCGAACTCTTCGGCCCCGCCCACCCGCCCCGGCAGCCCGGCGCCTGACCCCGGTGCCGGACCGGCCGCCCGCCCGGCGCCGGACCCCCGGCGCGGCGGCCCGGGTCGCCTATTCCGTTTCCGTACGCGCCGCCTCCGCGCGACGGGCCTCCGCGCGGCGGATCGCCGGGGCGATGGCCGCCTCGACCGCCGCGCGGCCCTCGACCGCCGAACCGGTCCGCTCCACCATCGTCCGCACCAGCGCGTGGTAGAAGAACGCGGGCGCCCCCGACGCCCACCAGCCGACGTTCTCCGGGTCCAGCATGAAGTCGAGCAGCGCGTCGGGCCGGGCCGGGACGAACGCGTAACCGCTGTGCTCCCACTTGTCGTCGACGCCCCTGCTCCACCGGTCCCGCAGCTCGGCCTCGCCCAGCTCCGGCAGGACCGCGCGGAAGCAGCCCGCCCACTGGTGCGACTGCGTGTCCATGCCGAACGACAGCAGTTCCAGGCGGTGTTCGTCGTCGCGGATGCCCAGCTCCTCGCGCAGCGCCCGCCGCGCCGCGCCGAACAGGTCCGGGACGCCGTCCTTGAGGTCGTGGACGCCCGACATCCCCTCGTTCGCCGAGGAGTTCCACCGGTTCGGGTTCGTGCCGACCGTGGCGCTCCGGCGCGACACCAGGATCGCGTCGTCGGGCTCCGACACCACGATCACGTTCGCCCCGAAGCTGCTCGACAGGAAGCCGTTGACCGCGACCGGATCCTTCCCGTCCAGGTAGTGCTCCCGCAGCGTCAGACCCACCCCCTCGCCCTCCTCCAGGCGGCGGTCCAGCTGCTGCGCGGCCAGGAAGGTGAAGTAGTCGGCGGGGGAGAACCGCAGCTCCACGATCGGGTCCTCGTGCCGGTCGGTACGGGTGACCGCGATGGTCTCCAGGGCGAATCGCGGGTGGTTCCAGCGCTGCGGCAGGCCGGCGACCGCCCGGGTCTCCTGCTCGTCCTCGATCTCCTGCCGCCACCGCAGCACGTCCGCCGGGACGTGCACGAAGGTGTCCGGCTCGTAGTAGACCCGGAGGTTCTCCTCCTTGATGGGGCGCGTCCCGTCGCCCTCGTAGACGTAGTACGGAGTCCTCAGCGGCCCGATCCGGAAAAGGTCGCGGTCAGCCACGGTTCCCTCGCTCCCCGTTGGTGTCCATGGGGAGTTGACCGTTGCACACCCCGAGGCGGTGAGGCAAGATCAGGGCACTCCGACGGGGGGAGGGGTGACGGCGGTGGACCGAGCCACCACGGAGCACAGCCTCGCCTACGCGGTGTGCGTGCGCCGCTTCGGGCCGCCGGACGGCCCAGAGACCCTGCCCGAACTCCTGGGCGCCGACCAGGTGATCGAGCGCTTCTGGACGGTTGCCGCCGAACTCGGCTTCGCGCGCGGGGGACCGGTGATCACCGGCACCCGGCGGGAGATCGCGGAACAGCTGATGGGCGTCGCCCGGCGCTCCACCCCGGGCGGCCGGACCCTCCTCTACTGGCTGGGCCACGGCGAGGACCTCGGGTTCGGCGTCACCCTCCCCGCGGCCGACTGGGACCCGGACTGGGCCACCGAGACCTCGATGGACGCCGGAGCCCTCCACGCGCGCCTCACCAAGGTCCGCGGCGACGTCCTGTGCGTCATCGACGCCTGCCACTCCGGCGCCCTGGCCCGCCAGCTGGACGACCACCTGCGCACCATGGAGGAGGCGGAGGCCCGCCCCGTCCGCAGCATCGGGTACGTCGGCACCGCGGCCCGCGAGGAGCGCGCCCGCGTCGGCGTCTGGCTCCGCTGCCTGGAGGACCTGGTCCGCGACCGGCGGGCCACCACCCGGCACGGCGCCCTGTGGACGCCGTACACCGCCGCCCTGGGCGCGGGCGAACTCATGGAGGCGGTCCGGCACCGGGTGCCGGAACAGGAACGGCAGGAATCCCGCCTCTACGGCGGCGAAGGGCTCAACCGCTTCTTCCGCAACCCCTACCACGACCCCCGGGCCAGCGCGCAGTCCGCGGCGCTGCGCGGCGCCGCCGCCGAACTCCGGCAGAGCCGGTTCCCCAGCCTCCGGCACGTGTCCGACAGCGAGACGTTCGTCGGCCGGCACGGTCCGCTCCGCCGGGCCGCGGACTGGCTGGCGGCCCCCCAGGGGCACCCGGTGCTGCTCGTCACCGGGAAACCCGGCTGCGGCAAGTCCGCCTTCCTCGCCCAGCTGGTGCGGTTCGCCCTGGAGACCGACGGCGGCCCCCTCCACCGCGCCGCCGGGATCCCGCCGCGGCCCCGCGCCACGGTCGCCGCCGTCGCGCTCTGCCGCGACGCCGCCGCCCTGGACGTCGCCCGCCGGCTCGCCGAGGACATGGAGCTGGCCCCGCCCGACGGCGCGTGGCGCAGCCCCGCACAGGTGCTGGCCGCGATCGGCCGGGAGACCCGCGGCAGGGCGGCCACCGCCTTCGTCGTCGACGGACTGGACGAGGCGGCGCCCGGACAGGCCGAGGTGATCGCCGAGGAGGTGCTGGCCCCGCTCGCCCAGCTGCCCGGCGTCCAGCTGGTCGTCGGCAGCCGGACGCTCACCCGGACCGCGCTGCTCCCGCCGGCCGCCCGCGCCCAGGTCGAGGACCTGGACCGGGACACCGAACGGGACGCCGACATCGCCGCGTACACCCGCCTGAGGCTGGCCGCGCCCCCCTCGCCGTACGCCGCGTCCTTACCCGGCGGGGCCGCCCGGGACGACGGCTCCGGCGCGCCCGGCACACCGGCCGACGGCGCGCTGCGCGACCGGGTGGTGGCCGCCGTCGCCGCCCGCTGCCAGGGCTCCTTCCTCGCCGCCCTGCTCTACTCGGCCCTCCTCGCCCGCCTCGACCGGCCCTACGCCGAGACCACCCCCGAGTTCCGCTCCGTCCTGGAGGCGGGCCTCGACGACGTCTTCGACCAGGAGCTCGCCGACCTCGACGCGGCCGCCGGAGCCGACGGCCGGCGGTCCGGCGACCGGCCCGGCTGGGCCAGGGGACTGCTGCTGCCGCTGGCCGCCGCACAGGGCGCCGGACTCCCGGAGGAGGACGGCATCTGGCTGTCCGCCGCCAACGCCCTCGCCGCCCGCGCCGGGACCGGCCACCGGTACCGCGACGACGACATCGAATGGATCCTGCACCACGCCGGCGCCCACATCGACATCGCCGGAGGCAGCGGGCAGAAGGTCAACCGGCTCTACCACAAGGCGTGGGTCGGGCACCTGACCGCCGCCGCCCCCGGCGGACCGGAGCAGCTGCACTCGGTGCTGACCGACGTCCTGCTCGCCGCGCACGACACCGCGTACGCGGGCCGGGAGACCACCGGCCCGTACATCGCCCGCCACCTCGCCGACCACGCCGCCGCGGCCGGCCGGCTCCACGAACTCTTCGACCGGCCCGCGCTGCTGCTGCGCCTGGACCCCGAGCGGATGAGCATGGTGCTCGACCGGCCCGAGCGCCCGGCCACCCCGCGGACCGCCCTGTACCGCAGGATCGCGGACGGCCTCGGCCGGGCGGGCACCCCGGTGCGGCGGGCCACCCTGCTCACCGCGACCGCCCTGCGGGACGACCCCGCGCTGCTCGGCTGGGCTCGGCGCGGCGCCGACCTGCCGTGGGAGGACCGCTGGACCACGGCCGAGGCGCTCGGGCACAGCCGCGAGTGGCGGGCCCCGCGCGGCGACGTCCTGGCCCTCGCGGGCACCACCGTCCCGGAGCCGGCCCTCCTCGGCGCCGGGGAGCAGCTGTGGCGCTGGCCGCTGGCGGGCGGCGGACCGGAGCTGCTGCGCGACAACATCGCCGCCGAGGCCGGGCGCGCCGCGAACCGGCTGCACAGCCTCAAGGTGCCCGTCCGGCCCGACTCGCCCGTCGCGGCGGTGGCCGGCGACGCGGGGCGGCTGCTCGTGTGGCCGCGCGACAGCGGTGAGGTGCGGGTCCTCGGCTGGGGCGCCGGCATCTCGGACGTGGCCGTCGGCGGCGACGAGGACACGGAGGTGGTGGCCGCGGCCGGCGGGTTCCACGTGGGCGTGTGGACGTGGACCGACGGCCGGCCGCGGCACCACCGGTTCCGGCGCTGGCACCTCGGGCGCGGCACGGAACCGGGCGTGGTGTCCGCGGTCGCGGTGGCGCGGCTGGGCGACACGCTGTGCGTGGTGGCCGGCGGTGACGGGGGCTGCGAGCTGTGGGACGTGCGGACCGGGGGCCGGCTGCACGTCTTCGGCGCCGACAGCGGCACCTGCCAGGCCCTCGCCGTGGTCGAACACCGGCCGGCGGCGGGCCCGTCGTGGTCCCCGGCGGGCACGGCGGACGCGCCCCCGGCCGCCCCCGCCGCCGGTGCGCCCGCCGGCACCTACGTGGCCGGGCTGTTCACCGGCCGCCCCGACATCCGGGTGTGGCGGCTCCCCGACGACGGCTCCGCCCCCGTCCCGCTGCCGGTGCCGGACGGCCGGCGCCGGGAGCCGTCCGGCACCGCGGTCGCCCTCGGGCACCAGGGCGACGACCTGATGCTGGCCGTCCTCGACGGGGACGCCGCGCGGATCTGGAACCTCTCCCGGGGCCGCGAGCTCCCCCGGCGCCCCGGGCACCGCAGCCGCCCCACCTCGCTGGCCTTCCTCCCCGACGACAGCGGCGCCGTGGCGGTCGCCGACGGCGTCCGCGTCCGCGTCTGGGACCCGCCCGCCGCAGGCTCCGCCCCGGTCCGCGGCGACGGCCTGCTGTCGCCGAGCGCCAAGCTGTTCGGGGCGCTCGCCCCCGACGCGGCCGGCAGCCCGGGGTCCGGGGCGGTGGCCCTCGCCTCCGGCAGCCGGCTGCGCGCCTGGGACCTGACGGGGCGGCGGCTGTACGAGACGGACGACCTGGGCGAGGCCGGCGCCGTCGCCCTGCACACCGACCGCGGCGGACGCACCTGGCTGGCGGTCGGCGGACGGGACAGGCAGGGCCGCTCACTGGCCCGGATCCGGCCGCTGGACGGACCGCGGGACGCGCCCTGGCGGGAGTTCGAGGCCCCCCGGCGCGGCGCCGTGCTCCCGGCGGTCGCCCTGGCCGAGGACGCCGCCGCCGGCCCGGGCGGCGGCGGAGAGGAACTGTGGCTGTTCTACGCCGACGGGCGCTGGATACACCGGCGCGGCGTCCGCACCGGCGAGGAGTCGCCCGGCCACTGGGTGGCCAACAGCCGCGTCGGCCACCTGGAGGTCGTCCAGGGCCCCGACGGCGCGCCCCTGCTGGCCGCCACCGCCGGCGACTCCCTCTGGCTGTGGCCCGGCCTCGCCCCCGGCGGTCCCCGCGCCCGGCTCCGCCTGCCGAAGGGCTCCTCCGCCCGGGCGCTGGCCGCCACCCGCGACGGTTCGGGACGGACCTGGCTCGCGGTGGCCGTCGACGAGCCGGTGCCGCACGCGCCCGGCACCGCCTCCCACCGGTCCGCCGTCAACGCCCAGCCGACCCGCAGCACCCTGCTCCTCGGCCGGCCCGACGACCCGGACGGCCTGCGGGCCCTGGACGGGGCGCCCCCGCGCCTCAACTCCCTGGCGTTCTCCACCACCGGCGACGGCACGCCCGTCCTGCTGGCCGCGTCCCTCCAGGCCGACCTCACCGAGATCACCGGCTGGACCGTCGCCCCGGGCGGCGCCGAGACGCCGGCGCGCTGGGAGATCCCCTCGCGCGGCTACGACGTGCAGTCCGTCCTCAGCGCCCGCTCCCCGGCGGGCGGCCTGTACCTCGCGGCCGTCGGCCTCGACCGGATGGACCTGCTCCACCTCACCCCGACCGACCGGCTCACGGAGGCCGCGCATGAATCATGACCTGGTGGTCTTCGTCCCCGGCATCCTCGGCAGCCGCCTGCGGTCCGCCGACGGCACCGACGTGTGGGACCTGTCGCTGCGCGTCGCGGGCCGCGTCCTGCTGCGCGGCACCGAGGAGTTCTTCGCCCGCCTCACCCTGCCCCCGGGGCTCGGCACCGGCGAACCCGAGGACGCCGGCGAGGGCCGGCTGGAGCCGGCCGGCCTCCTCCTCCAGCCGCGCAGCTGGCCCGGGCTGATGCCGCACGTCGCGTACCAGCCGCTGCGCAAGCACCTCGACCGGGCGGGCGCCGCCGGCCGCAACCGCGTGGTCACCTTCGCGTACGACTGGCGGCTGTCGAACGAGGTCTCGGCCCGCCGGCTCGCCGCCTTCGTCGCCCGCGAACTCGACGAGTGGCGGGACACCTGCCGCCGGGCCGGCGTCCCGGACGAACCGCGCGTGGTCCTGGTCGCCCACTCCATGGGCGGCCTGGTGGCCCTCAGTTACCTGGAGCTGTACGGCGGACGCGACACCGCCCGCTCGCTGGTCACCATCGGCACGCCGTACTCCGGGGCGGTCAAGGCCGTCCAGGCGCTCACCGGCGCCTTCCCCCGCCGCAAGCTCCTCGGCGTCCCGGCCCGGCTGCGGGAGCGCCTGGTCGCCGCCGCCCGCAGCATGCCCGCCGTCCACGAACTGCTGCCCACCTACCAGTGCGTCACCGGCGACCCGGACGGCACCCGGCTCGACACCGTGCCCCTGCCCGACCTCGACACGGCCGCCGTCCGGCACGCGTTCGCCTTCCGGGCCCGCCTCGACGAGGCCCAGCGCAGGAACCGGGCGGCCGACGCGGCGGCCGGCCGGCCCGCCCCCTACACCTGGTTCGCGGCCGGCGGCCGGGGCACCCCCACCGCCGTCACCCTCAGCCGAGGCCCCGGCGGCCTCGCCTTCGCCGACCGGCTCCCCGGCGACCCGCGCTGGCAGGGCGACGGCACCGTCTCCTGCCTGTCCGCGACCCCGCCCGCCTGGGAGTCCGGCGCCCGCATGGACTGGTACGGCCTCGGGCACACGGAACTCGCCAACGACCCGGACCTGCACCTCCAGCTCCAGGACCGGTACGACGCCCTGGACCACCGCAGGTTCCAGGCCGGCGACCGGGGCTTCGGACTCGACCTGCCCGAGGCCGTCACCGCCGGCACGCCCTTCGAGATCGGCGCGGTCTCCGAGGAGGAACGGCTGCTGCTCGACGCGCGGATCCACGACCCGGCCACCGGCGAGACCGCCGCGGACCTCCGGCTCCGCCCCGACGGCGAGGGCGGCTACCGGGCCACCGCCCAACTGCCGCCCGGCGTCTGGACGGTGGAGGTCACCGCGCCCCGGGTGCGCGCCCTCGCACCGCGCCGCGAGACCCTGCTGGTCCTGGAGGAATCCGCGTAAGGGGAGGCACCGGGCTCAGCGCCGGATCAGCCGGCGCTCGCGGGCCGCCGCCACCGCCGCCGTACGGGAGTCGACGCCCAGCTTGGCGAAGACGTGCACCAGGTGGGACTTCACCGTCGCCTGGCTGAGGAAGAGCACCTTGCTGATCTGCTGGTTGGACAGGCCCTCGCCGACGAGCTGGAGCACTTCCAGCTCCCGCCTGGTCAGGGCCTCCGCCGGGGTCCGCATCCGGTCCATCAGCCGGTGCGCCACCGCCGGCGCGAGCGCCGACTGGCCGGCCGCCGCCGTGCGCACCGCCGCCGCCAGCTCCTCCGGCGGCGCGTCCTTCAGCAGGTAGCCGGACGCGCCGGCCTCCACCGCCGCCAGGATGTCGGCGTCCGCGTCGTACGTCGTGAGCACCAGCACCCGCGGCCCGCCCGGCCGGGCGGTGATCGCCGCCGTCGCCTCCGCCCCGTGCATGCCCGGGCCGAACTGGAGGTCCATCAGGACCACGTCCACGCCCCCGGCCGCCGCCAGCTCCACGGCCCGCTCCGCCGTCGCCGCCTCGCCGACGACGGTGAAGCCGGGCTCGGTGTCCAGGACCGCGCGCAGCCCCGCCCGTACCACCGGGTGGTCGTCGGCGAGCAGCAGCCGGATCACCGGGCACCCCCGGCGGGCAGCGGCAGGGTGACCGCGACGGCGGTGCCCTGCCCGGGCGCCGACTCGACCGTGAACGTGCCGCCCAGCGACTCCGCCCGCGACCGCATCGCCGGCAGCCCGAACCCGCCGCCGTCGGCGGACGCCCGCACCGCCTCCGGCGCGAACCCCCGTCCGTCGTCCACCACGTCCAGCGCCACCGCGTCCTCCATGTACGACAGGGTGATCTCCGCGCGCTCCGCCGCCGCGTGCCGCACCGTGTTCGCCAGCGCCGACTGCGCGATCCGCAGCAGCGCCACCTCGTACGGCGTCGGCAGCCCGACCGGCGTGCCGCTCACCGAGAACCGCGCCCGCGGCCCCGCGCCCGGTTCGCACAGCCGCTCCAGCGCCGCCGCCAGCGACCCGTGCTCCAGGTCCGGCGGCGTCAGCGCCCGCACGAACCGGCGCGCCTCCGCCAGGTTGTCCTGCGCGGCCTGCCGCGCCCGGTCGATGTGCCCGGCCGCCGGCGAACCCGCCGGCAGCGCCCGCTCGGCGGCCCGCAGCAGCAGCTGGATCGAGGACAGTCCCTGCGCGAGCGTGTCGTGGATCTCGCGGGCCAGCCGCTCCCGCTCGGCGAGCGTCCCCGCGTGCCGCTCGGCCGCCGCCAGCTCGGCGCGGGTGGCGATCAGCTCCTCGATGAGCCGGCGCCGCCGCTCGCTCTCCCGGTACAGCGCCTGGTAGCCGAGGACGGTCGCGACGGCCACGGCGGCGCCGAGCAGCGGGCCGATGAAGACCCCCGGGTTCGGCGCGGCGCCGTGCCCCACGTACGAGAGGATCGCGGCGCCCGCCGTCAGCGCGACCGCCGGCAGCGACCAGCGGGCGGGCAGCAGGTGCAGCTGGAGGAAGTACAGCGGGAAGGCGAGCCACAGCGCCTCGGGCGTCGCCGCCAGCAGCGCCAGCCAGGCGAGCGCCAGGACCGCGAGCCAGCCGGCGGCGGCCCGCTGCGACCGGCGTACGGCGGGGAGCCGGGCCCCGGCCGCGTACACCGCGCCGGTCACCGCCGCCAGGGCCGTTCCCGCGGGGGAGTGGGCGCGGACCGCGGCCAGCCCCAGCAGCCCCGCCATGAGGAGGTGGAGGCAGAGGCGCAGGGCGCGGAGGGCGGGGGTGAGGGTGCGCGCGTCCATGACCCCACTAGCGTAGACAGGGCGGGCGGGGGGCGGCTCAACCGAAAGTTTGAATCCGGGCCCATCCGCCGCGCGATGTCCGCGGGGGGGCCGGGGCAGCAGGCTGGGCCGCATGTTCGTGGCATGGAGAGACCTGAGATTCGCCAGGGGGCGGTTCGCCCTCATGGGCACGGTGATCGTGCTGATCACCCTGCTCGTGGGGCTCCTTTCCGGGCTGACGGCCGGACTCGCGCGGGAGAACGTCTCCGCGGTCACCGGCCTGCCCGCCGACCGGATCGCCTTCGCGGCGCCGTCCGCCGGGCGGCCGGTCTCGTTCACCGACTCGGCGGTGACGGAGCGGCAGTGGGCGGCGTGGGCGCGGCGGCCCGGGGTGACGGCCGCGGCGCCGCTCGGCATCCGCACGACCGACGCGGCGGCCGGGGAGCGGACCGCCGCCGTCTCCGCCTTCGGTACGCGGCCGGGCGACGGGCTCGCGCCCGGGACGGTCGCCCCGGGCGCGGCCGTGCTGTCCGCGTCGGCGGCCGAGGAGCTGGACGCGCGCGCCGGGGACGCGGTCCGGCTCGGCCCGCTGGAGGTCACCGTCGCCGCCGTCGCCGGGGACGACGCGTACAGCCACACGCCCGTGGTGTGGACGTCGCTCGGCGACTGGCAGCGGCTCGGCCCCGCCGGCACCGCCCCGGAGCAGCGGGCGACGGTGATCGCGCTGCGCGGCGACGGCGCCGACTGGGCCGCCGGGGACGCGGCGGCCGGCACCGAGACGCGGACCGTCGACGGCGCCCTCACCGCCATCGGGTCCTACCAGGCGGAGAACGGCTCCCTCCAGCTGATGCGCGGCTTCCTCTTCGTGATCTCCGCGCTGGTCGTCGGGGCCTTCTTCACCGTGTGGACCATCCAGCGCGGTGGTGACGTCGCCGTCCTCAAGGCGCTCGGCGCCTCCACGCCGTACCTGCTGCGGGACGCGCTCGGGCAGGCGGTGCTGGTGCTGGTGGCGGGGACGCTGCTGGGCACCGGCCTCGCGCTCGGCATCGGCGCGCTCGTCGGCGGCGGCGACGTGCCGTTCGTGCTGGAACCGCTCACCGTCCTCGGCCCGGCCGGCGTCCTCGTCGCGCTCGGCGCGGCCGGCTCCGCCTTGTCCGTCCGGCGGATCACCGCCGTCGACCCCCTCACCGCGCTCGGGAGCGTCCGATGAGCCTCGTCCTCGACGCCGTCACCCTCACCTACCCGGACGGCGACGGGCGGCTGACCGCCCTCGACGCGGTCTCCCTCGCCGTCCCGCCGGGCCGTCTCACCGCCGTCGTCGGCCCCTCCGGCTCCGGCAAGTCCAGCCTGCTGGCCGTGGCCGCCACCCTCGTCACCCCCGACCGGGGCCGGGTCGTCGTCGCCGGCACGGACACCACGGGCCTGGACGCGGCGGCCCGGGCGGCGCTGCGGCGCACCTCCGTCGGGATCGTCTTCCAGCAGCCGAACCTGCTGCCGTCGCTGACGGCCGTCGAACAGCTCCAGGTGATGGCCCATCTGGCGGGGCGTCCGCCGGCATCGGTACGGGGCCGGGCCATGGACCTGCTCGACGCGGTCGGCCTCGCGGACCGGGCCGCCCGCCACCCGCACCAGCTCTCCGGCGGGCAGCGGCAGCGCGTCAACATCGCCCGGGCGCTGATGAACGAGCCGTCGGTGCTGCTCGTCGACGAGCCGACGAGCGCGCTGGACCACGAGCGGGGCGCGGCGGTCGTGGACCTCCTGGCGACGCTGACCCGGGAACGGGGGACGGCGACCGTCCTCGTGACGCACGACCGGTCCCATCTGGCGGCGGCGGACCGGCTGGTGACCGTCGAGGACGGACGTCTCACGCACGACGCGGCGACGGACGCCGTGACGGCCGGCTGAGCGCCCGGGACGCCCCGGCACGGGCGCGGCCCCCGTCCGGAGCTGTCCGGACGGGGGCCGCACCCGTATCAGGGGCGGGGTGTCACGCCTGGCCGTTGCCGGCGGTGTTCGCGAGGGCCGTGGAGAGTTCGCGGGCCACCTGCTGGAGGATCGGGACGATCTTCTCGGTCGCCGCCTCCGTGACCCGGCCCGCCGGGCCCGAGATGGAGATCGCCGCCGCCGTGGGCGAGTCGGGGACCGAGACCGCGAGGCAGCGGACCCCTATCTCCTGCTCGTTGTCGTCGACCGCGTACCCGGTGTCGCGGACCGCCGCGAGCGCCGCGAGGAAGCCGTCCGGCGTGGTGATGGTCTTCTCGGTGGCGGCCGGCATGCCGGTCCGGGCGAGCAGGGCGCGCACCTCGTCGTCCGGGGTGTGCGCGAGCAGCGCCTTGCCGACGCCGGTGGAGTGCGGCAGCACCCGGCGGCCGACCTCGGTGAACATGCGCATCGAGTGCTTGGACGGCACCTGCGCCACGTACACGATCTCGTCGCCGTCGAGGAGCGCCATGTTCGCCGTCTCGCCGGTCTCCTCGACGAGCCGCGCCAGGTAGGGGCGGGCCCAGGTGCCGAGCAGGCGGGAGGCGGACTCGCCGAGGCGGATCAGGCGGGGGCCGAGCGCGTACCGCCGGTTCGGCTGCTGCCGCACGTAGCCGCAGGCCACGAGGGTGCGCATGAGGCGGTGGATGGTGGGCAGCGGGAGCCCGCTGCTGGCGGAGAGCTCGCTGAGCCCTACCTCGCCGCCGGCGTCGGCCATCCGTTCCAGGAGGTCGAAGGCGCGCTCGAGGGACTGGACGCCGCCGCTCGCGGCGGGCTTGGCGGCGTCGGTGGTGCTGGCGCTGGACGTCGGCACGTCAACGGTCCTTTCGGGGCAGGCGGGCAAGGCAGCAGCCTACCGGTCCGCCGGGCCGGGCACCGTGTGCGGGGCCGGGCGTCCGGGCCGGTCAGCGGGGTGTTTGTCCGATGTCGGCGGCTGCTCCGCGGGAATCTTGTCGACCCTGCCTGTGCGGAGCTACCTTCTACTCTACGAAATCCGCATTCCACTTTGTGGAAACGCACAAGGTGGGTCGGTGGGGTGGCGGCGGTACGGACGGGCCCTTGACGGGTTCTCCTCCCGGCCGCAGACTCCTTCAACAGTTCGTTGAAATTCTGCTTCGTGGAAGCGGAACGGGAAAGGGGCATGGTGGACGTCAACCTGGTACTGCGCTCGACTCGGGTCGTCACCCCGGAGGGCACGCGGCCGGCGGCCATCGCCGTCTCGGGCGGGACGATCGCCGGCGTATGGCCCTACGAGGCCGAGGTGCCGGCCGGCGCACGGCTGGAGGACGTCGGCGACGACGTCGTCCTGCCCGGTCTGGTCGACTCGCACGTCCATGTGAACGACCCGGGCCGTACCGAGTGGGAAGGCTTCTGGACCGCCACCCGCGCCGCCGCCGCCGGAGGCATCACGACCATCGTCGACATGCCGCTGAACTCGCTGCCGCCGACGACGACCGTCGAGAACCTGCGCGTCAAGCAGGACGTCGCCCGCTCCAAGGCCCACGTCGACGTCGGCTTCTGGGGCGGAGCGCTCCCCGACAACGTCAAGGACCTGCGGCCCCTGCACGACGCCGGCGTCTACGGCTTCAAGTGCTTCCTGTCGCCCTCGGGCGTCGACGAGTTCCCCGAGCTCGACCAGGAGCAGCTGGCCCGGTCGCTCGCGGAGGTCGCCGGCTTCGACGGGCTGATGATCGTCCACGCGGAGGACCCGCACCACCTGGCGGCGGCCCCGCAGAAGTCCTCGCAGCAGTACGCCGACTTCCTCGCCTCCCGGCCGCGCGACGCCGAGAACACGGCGATCGCCAACCTCATCGACCAGGCCCGGCGCCTCGGCGCCCGCGTCCACGTGCTCCACCTGTCGTCCTCCGACGCGCTCCCGATGATCGCCGCCGCCAAGGCCGACGGCGTCAAGGTGACCGTCGAGTCCTGTCCGCACTTCCTCACCCTCACCGCCGAGGAGATCCCGGACGGGGCCACCGAGTTCAAGTGCTGCCCGCCCATCCGCGAGGCCGTCAACCAGGACGCCCTGTGGCAGGGACTCGCCGACGGCGTGATCGACTGCATCGTCTCCGACCACTCGCCGTCCACCGCCGACCTCAAGACGCCCGACTTCTCCTCCGCCTGGGGCGGCATCTCCTCCCTCCAGCTCGGCCTGCCGGCCATCTGGACCGAGGCCCGCCGCCGCGGCCACTCCCTGGAGGACGTCGTCCGCTGGATGTCCGAGGGCCCCGCCCGCCTCGCCGGCCTCGACCGCAAGGGCGCCATCGCCGAGGGCAAGGACGCCGACTTCGCCGTCGTCGACCCCGACGCCACCTTCACCGTCGACCCCGTCGAACTCCAGCACCGCAACCGCATCACCGCCTACGCCGGCAAGACCCTGCACGGCGTCGTCACCGCCACCTGGCTGCGCGGCCGGAAGATCAACGACCGCGGCACCCTGGCCGAGCCCGCCGGCCTCCTCCTCGAAAGGAACAACTGACCCGTGAGCACCGGCATACCCTCCTTCACCGGCGACGCCAGCCCCTACGGCGGCGGCGACCCGTACGCCGACTACCGCACGGCCACGTTCCCCTTCACCCAGTACGCCGACCTCGCCGACCGCCGCCTCGGCGCCGGCGTCATCGCCGCCAACGACGAGTTCTTCGCCGAGCGCGAGAACCTGCTCAAGCCCGAGCCCGCCGAGTTCGACCCCGAGCACTTCGGCCACAAGGGCAAGATCATGGACGGCTGGGAGACCCGCCGCCGCCGCGGCGTCTCCGCCGCCGAGCCGCACCCCACCGCCGACGACCACGACTGGGCGCTCGTCCGCCTCGGCGCGCCCGGCGTCATCCGCGGCATCGTCGTCGACACCGCCCACTTCCGCGGCAACTACCCGCAGGCCGTCTCCGTCGAGGCCACCTCCGTCGCCGGCTCGCCCTCGCCCGAGGACCTGCTCGCCGACGACGTCAAGTGGACCACCCTCGTCCCGCGCACCGCCATCGGCGGCCACGCCGCCAACGGCTTCGCCGTCGACGTCGAACAGCGCTTCACCCACCTCCGCGTCAACCAGCACCCCGACGGCGGCATCGCCCGCCTCCGCGTGTACGGCGAGGTCGCCCCCGACCCGCAGTGGCTCAAGGTCCTCGGCACGTTCGACCTCGCAGCTTTGGAGAACGGCGGCCAGGTCGAGGACGCCTCCGACCGCTTCTACTCGCCGGCCACCAACACCATCCAGCCCGGCCGCTCCCGCAAGATGGACGACGGCTGGGAGACCCGCCGCCGCCGCGACAAGGGCAACGACTGGATCCGCTACAGCCTCGCCGCCGAGTCCGAGATCCGCGCCGTCGAGATCGACACCGCGTACCTCAAGGGCAACAGCGCCGGCTGGGCCGCGCTCTCCGTCGCCGCCGAAGGCTCCGACGACTGGACCGAGATCCTGCCCCGGACCCGCCTCCAGCCCGACACCAACCACCGCTTCGTCCTCGACACCCCGGCCGTCGGCTCCCGGGTGCGGATCGACATCTACCCGGACGGCGGCATCTCCCGCCTCCGCCTCTTCGGCTCCCTCACCGAGACGGGCGCCGCCCGCCTCACCGCCCGCCACCAGGAGCTCGGCGGCTGAGCGGAGCCCGTACGACTCGGGGGCCCGGCCGGCCGACACCGACCGGCCCCTGACCCGGGCGGGCACGACACCCCGCCCGGCCCGCGAGGGCGCACCGACCCGACAGCACCGGTGCGCCCACGCGCTTTTTCAGGGCTCGGTTCGCCTCCGGGGCGCTTTGTGCCGGGCTCACGACCCCGGCCGTGCTCGCCTCCCTCGTTCCTCGGGAGGCTCCGCGCGGCCGGGGTCGTTCCCCCGGCGCGCCCCTTCGGCTCACTCGCCGAGCCCATCGGGACCAGGTCCGAGGCCCGTCGGGCACAGACCCGTGGGGGTCCGGGCTACGCCGCGTGGCCGCCGTCCACCGACAGTTCCGCGCCCGTCACATAGCGGCCGTCCGGGCCCGCCAGGTACGCGACCGCCGCCGCCACCTCGTCCGGGGTGCCGAAGCGGCCGAGGGCCGTGAAGGCCGCCTGGCCCGCCGCGTACGGGCCGTCGGCCGGGTTCATGTCGGTGTCGACCGGGCCCGGGTGGACGATGTTCGCGGTGATCCCGCGCCCGCCGAGCTCGCGCGCCAGCGCCCGCGTCAGGCCCACCAGCGCCGACTTGCTCAGCGTGTAGAGGGTCCCGCCGGGGCCCGGGACCCGCCGGGTCATGCAGGTGCCGATCGTGATGATCCGGCCGCCGTCCGGCAGCCGCTCCGCCGCCGCCTGCGCGGCGAGGAACGTCGCCCGGACGTTCACCGCCAGCACCCGGTCCACGTCCGCGAGGGACAGCTCGCCCAGCGGGCCGAGCACGCCGACGCCGACGTTGTTCACCAGGACGTCGAGCCGCCCCAGGTCGTCCGCCGCCCGGTGCACCGCGCCCGCCGCGTCCCCGGCGTCCGCCGCGTCCGCGCGCAGCGGCAGCGCCCGGCGGCCGAACGCCTCGATGCGGGCCGCGACCTCCTTGGCCGCCGTCTCGTCCCGTACGTAGGTGAAGGCCACGTCGGCGCCCTCCAGCGCGAGCCGGACCGCCGTCGCCGCGCCGATGCCGCGGCTGCCGCCCGTCACCAGGACCGCCGCGCCATTCATCGTGTTCGCCGTGTTCGCCGTGTTCACCGTGGACATCGCTTCCTGCCTCCTCGATCGCACAACTGCTTGCGGATTCAAGGAAAGCGGGGGCGGGGAGCCGACGCTGGCGGGCATCGGACGCCGCGTTCGGCGCCGGCCGGCGGGAGTTGCGGAACCCGCCGCGGCCCGCAGGGTGGAGAGTGCGACCGCACCACCGAAAGGCTCCCGCCATGGCCACCCTCAGCCTCACCCAGTTCCTCACCCTCGACGGCGTCTACCAGGCGCCCGGCGGCCCCGACGAGGACCGCAGCGGCGGCTTCGAGCACGGCGGCTGGTCCGTGCCCTACGGCGACGAGGACTTCCTCCGCCGCGTCGAGGAGATCTTCGCCCGGCCCACCGCCTTCCTCCTCGGCCGCCGCACCTACGACATCTTCGCCGCGTACTGGCCGGACCACGACGACCCCGCCGACCCCGTCGCGAGCAAGCTCAACGCCCTGCCCAAGTACGTCGCCACCCGCACCCGCGACTCCGCGGACTGGAACCGCACCACCCTGCTGCGCGGCGACGCCGTCCAGGAGGTCACCGCGCTCAAGGAGCGCCTCGACGGCGAGATCCAGATGCACGGCAGCGGCGGACTCGCCCGCACCCTGCTCGCCCACGACCTCGTCGACACCCTCCACCTGCACGTCTTCCCGGTCGTCCTCGGCACCGGCTTCCGGCTCTTCGAGGAGGGCGCCCGGCCGACCGCCTTCCGGCTCACCGACGCGGCCGTCACCGGCTCGGGCGTCGCCCTCCACACGTACGAGCGCGCCGGACGCCCCACGTACGGCAGTTACGGCTGACAGGGGCGGCGGCGGGGGGCGGGAGAAAGGTGTCGTCGGCGGGGGCCCCGCCCGGTACGGTGATCGTTCCGCGTGCGAGCCGCCGTCGTCTCCACCCCGTCAGCACAGTGGGAGACCCGCACCCCATGGCCGCATCCTCCGCCGCCCCGTACCCCGGCACCGTCCCGTCCGCCGCCCGCCGCCGCGCCTGGCTCACCGACCTCCCGCTGCTGCTCGTCGCCGTGTTCTGGGGCGGCAGCTACCTCGCGGCCAAGGGCATCACCACCGGCCACACCGTCCTCGCCGTCCTGGTGCTGCGGTTCGCGCTGGTGGTGCCCGTCCTGGTCGGCGCCGGATGGAAGGGCCTGCGGGCGCTGACCGGCCCGCAGTGGCGGGGCGCCGCGCTGCTCGGCGGGATCCTCGCCGGGATCTTCCTGCTGGAGACCTACGGCGTCGTCCACACCTCCGCCACCAACGCGGGCCTGATCATCAGCCTTACCATGATCTTCACCCCGCTGGCCGAGGCCGCCGTCACCCGCACCCGGCCCTCCCGCGGCTTCCTCGGCGCCGCCGCGCTCTCCGTCACCGGCGTCGTCCTGCTCACCCAGGGCGCCGGATTCACCGCCCCGTCCCTCGGCGACCTGCTGATCCTGCTCGCGGCGGCGGCCCGGACCGTGCACGTCCTCGCCATGGCGCGGATCGAGGCGGTCCGGTCGGCCGACTCGCTCTCCCTGACCACCGTCCAGCTCGGCACCGCCGTACTCGTCTTCGCCGTCCTCGCCGCCGCCGGCGGCGGCGCCACCCCGTGGGCGACCGCGCTGGACTTCGGCCCCCGCGAGTGGGCCGGACTGATCTTCCTGTCCGTCTTCTGCACCCTCTTCGCGTTCTTCGTGCAGATGTGGGCCGTACGCCGCACCTCCCCGTCCCGGGTCAGCCTGCTGCTCGGCACCGAACCGCTCTGGGCCGCCCTCGCCGGCATCGCCCTGGCCGGCGACCGGCCCGGCGCCCTCGGCCTCGCGGGCGCCGTCCTGGTCCTCGCCGGCACCGCCTGGGGCCGCCGCGGCGCCGACCGGGACCCCCGATAAGTTCTGTCCATGCCAAGCAACCCGTCCGCCGCCCGCACCCCGTCCGCCGCCCGCACCCCGTCCGCCGCCCGCACCCCGTCCGCCGCCCGCGCCGACTCCGCCGCCGCGCCGCTGCTCGCCCGCGCCCGCCGCACCCAGGCGTGGGGCCTCGGCCTCCTCGCCGCCGCCGGGCTCCTCTGGGTCTGGTTCGCCGTCCTCCTCGTCACCCCGTACGGCGACGGCGGCGACGAGTGCCCCGCCCTGATCGCCAGCGAGTACGCCCACGCCGACGACTGCGTCGAGGCCCGCGACTGGCCGCTCCTCGTCGCCCTGCTCGGCGGCTCCGTGCCCTGCGCCGCCCTCGGCGCCGGGCTCACCGCGAGCGGCGGCGCCCAGCGACGGCTCGCCGAACACCTGGACGCCGCGCCCCGGGCGTAGTCAGACCTTCTTCCCGGCCCGCTCCGACACGATCATCAGGACCAGGCCGAGCACGGCGACCACGATGTTCGCGAACACCTCCCGGCCCTCCAGGAAGCCCACGTGCTCGGTCAGGAAGCGCGTCGCGGCCATGAACGAGAACCAGCCGTCCGTCAGCTCCCGCACCACCCCGCACACCCCGAACACCGTGAGCAGGAAGCCGGACACCTCAAGAAATCTCCTCATGCGGCGATCATGGGCGCGCCGCCCGGCCCGCCGCGCCCGCCGCCGGTCCACCGCCCCGCGACCGAAGTATCGACCCCCGCGACTTCGGTCGCGGACGGACGCCGCCGGCCGGTGCCCGGCGCCCCCGCTGCGTACATTGCGAGCATGACCCGTACGGACCGGCAGCACCTGCTGCTCCCCTCCCACCTGGTCGCACCGGGCGGGACCGGGGCCGCCCGGCCGCGCCGCACCGTCCGCGACTGGGTCGTCGACACCCTCGTCTTCCTGCTCGCCGCCCTCTTCGGCCTCGTCGCCGCCGACACCAGCGCCCGCTACCACAGCGACGCCGTCAACCTGTTCGACCAGATCGCCGGCGCCCTCGCCTGCTGCGCGCTGTGGCTGCGCCGCCGGTGGCCCGCCGCGCTCGCCGCCGTCCTCGCGGTCGCCGGCGCCGTCGTCCCGGTCGCCGCGGGCGCCATGCTCGTGAGCCTCTTCAGCGTCGCCGTCCGCCGGCCCTTCCGCGAGATCGCCTGGATCCTCGCGCTCGCCCTCGCCGGCTCCGTCGCCACCGTCTTCGTCCGCCCCGACCCCGAGACCCCCGCCCCGCTCGGCATCGTCCTCGGCGTCGCCCTCTCCCTCCTCGCCACCGCCTGGGGCATGCTCGTCCGGTCCCGCCGCCGGCTCGTCGAGGCGCTGCGCGAGCGCGCCGAGCGGGCCGAGGCCGAGGCCGAACTGCGCGCCGCGCAGGCCCAGCGGCTCGCCCGCGAGGCCATCGCCCGCGAGATGCACGACGTCCTCGCCCACCGGCTCACCCTGCTCAGCGTCCACGCCGGCGCCCTGGAGTTCCGGCCCGACGCCCCGCCCGAGCAGATCGCCCGCGCCGCCGGCGTCATCCGCGACAGCGCCCACGACGCCCTCCAGGACCTCCGCGAGATCATCGGCGTGCTCCGCGCCCCCGGCGACGAGCAGGGCGGCGGCGACCGGCCCCAGCCCACCCTCGCCACCCTCGGCGCGCTCGTCGACGAGTCCCGCGCCGCCGGCATGACGGTCGTCCTCGACTCCACCGTCGACGACCCCGGCACCGTCCCCGCCGCCACCGGCCGCACCGTCTACCGCATCGCCCAGGAGGGCCTCACCAACGCCCGCAAGCACGCCCCCGGCGCCCGCGTCACCGTCGTGCTGCGCGGCCGGCCCGGCGACGGGCTCACCGTCGAGATCCGCAACCCCGCCCCCGACGGACCCGTCCCGCACGTCCCCGGCTCCGGGCAGGGCCTCATCGGACTCGCCGAACGGGCCGCCCTCGCCGGCGGGCGCCTCGACCACGGCCCCGCCCCCGGCGGCGGCTTCGCCCTCACCGCCTGGCTACCGTGGCCCCCATGACCATCCGGCTGCTCCTCGTCGACGACGACCCCCTGGTCCGCGCGGGCCTCACCCTGATGCTCGGCGGCGACGAGACCGTCGAGATCGTCGGCGAGGGCTCCGACGGCAGCGAGGTCCCCGGCCTCGTCGACCGGCTCGCCCCCGACGTCGTCCTCATGGACATCCGCATGCCGCACGTCGACGGCCTCACCGCCACCGAACGGCTCCGCGCCCGCCCCGGCGCCCCCGAGGTGATCGTCCTCACCACCTTCCACGCCGACGAGCAGGTGCTGCGCGCCCTGCGCGCCGGCGCCGCCGGCTTCGTCCTCAAGGACACCCCGCCCGCCGAGATCGTCGCCGCCGTCCGCCGGGTCGCCGCCGGCGACCCCGTGCTCTCCCCGGCCGTCACCCGCCAGCTGATGCGGCACGTCGCCGGCCGCCCCGAGGCCCGGCCGCGCCGGGCCACCGCCGCCGAGCGCCTCGCCGGGCTCGCCGACCGCGAGCGGGAGGTGGCCGTCGCCGTCGGCCGCGGCGCCTCCAACGCCGAGATCGCCGCCGCGCTGTACATGAGCGTGCCGACGGTGAAGACGTACGTGTCCCGGCTGCTCGCCAAGCTCGGCCTCAACAACCGGGTCCAGATCGCCCTCCTGGTCCACGACGCCGGTCTCCTCGATGAGGACCCCCCGGGCGATACCGGCGAGTAGGGTGACGCGGGTGACCGACACCGCGACCCTCGCCATGGCCCGGGACATCCTGCGGGCCCAGCCCTTCAGCCGCCTCGTCGGCGCCGACGTCCGCGCCTTCGGCGACGGCGGCGCCACCCTCGAACTGCCGATCCGCGAGGACCTGCGCCAGCAGAACGGCTTCGTGCACGGCGGAGTCCTCTCCTACGCCGCCGACAACGCGATCACCTTCGCCGCCGGCACCGTCCTCGGCCCGGCCGTCCTCACCGCCGGCTACTCCATCGACTACGTCCGCCCCGCCACCGGCGTCACCCTCCGGGCCCGCGCCGAGGTCCTGCACGCCGGCCGCCGCCAGGCCGTCGTCCGCTGCGAACTCCTCACCGTCGACGAGGAGGGCGACGAGACGCTGTGCGCCCTCGCCCAGGGCACCGTCCGCGCCGTCGGCTGAGTCACGCGTCCCCCACCCGCACCGGCCGGTGCTCGCGGCGGGAGCGCTCGCACGCGTCCGCGACCCGCAGCGCCGCCAGCGCCTCCCGCCCGTCGCACGGGTTCGGCGCCTCGCCGCGCACCAGCCGGACGAAGGCGTCCAGCTCCGCCTCGTACGCCGGGGCGAACCGCTCCAGGAAGCCCGGCCACGGCTTCGGCGGCGGCGCGGGGGAGTGCGGCTCCAGCGACGTGAGCGGGGTGCGCTCGTCCAGGCCCACCGCCAGCTGGTCCCGGTCCCCGGCCAGCTCCATCCGCACGTCGTAGCCGGCGCCGTTGCAGCGGGTCGCCGTCGCCGTCACCAGCGTGCCGTCGTCCAACGTGAGCAGCGCGGCGGCCGTGTCCACGTCACCGGCCTCACGGAACATAGCGGGACCCGCGTCCGACCCGGTCGCGTACACCTCCACGACCTCCCGCCCCGTCACCCACCGCACGATGTCCACGTCGTGCACCATGCAGTCCCGGAACAGCCCGCCGGACAGCGGCAGGTACGCGGCGGGCGGCGGCTCCGGGTCCGAGGTCGCCGTCCGCACCGTGTGCAGCCGGCCCAGCCGCCCCGCCCGCACCGCCTCCCGCGCCGCCCGGTAGCCCGCGTCGAAGCGGCGCATGAAACCCAGCTGGAGCTCGGTGCCCGCCTCCGCCACCGCCGCCAGCGCGGCCAGCGTCCCCGGCACGTCCAGCGCGATCGGCTTCTCGCAGAAGGCCGGCAGACCGGCCCGCGCGGCCCGGCCGATCAGCTCCGCGTGCGCGGCCGTCGCCGAGGCGATCACCACCGCGTCCAGGCCCCGTCCCAGCAGCGCCGGCACGTCCGGCGCGGTCTGTGCGCCCACCGCCGCCGCCACCGCCGCCGCCCGCGCCGGGTCGGCGTCCGTGACCACCAGCGCGCCGACCCCCGGATGCCGGGCGAGCGCCCCCGCGTGGAAACTCCCGATCCGGCCCGTACCGATCAGTCCGATGCGCATGGCCCCACCGTGAGCCGCCCGCCGGACGGTGTCAAGGCCGGCCGGGACGCGCCCGGACGCGCCGCCCGCGCCCCCGCCGGGCCGGTACGACGCCTTCCCGCCGCACCGCCCCGGCACTACGCTCGCCTCCCGTCCGCCCCGCCCCCGGCCCGCCCCGGCGCCCCGCGCCGCTGGCCCGTCCGAAGGGGCGCCGGACCGGGGGAAGGGCCCCCTGACGAGCGCCGGGACCCGCATGACCGATACTGCAATGCACGCAGAAGGCGACAAAGGAGGGCACGGCCTCGTGACCAGGCTTCGGACAGGAGGGGTACGCGCCGCGATCGGCGCCGTGCTCGCACTCGCGCTCACGGGAGCGCTCGCGGGGTGCAGCAGCACGGGCGGCAAGCGGGCGGAGGACGCCCGCAAGGCGGCCGCCGCCCAGGGCCGCGCGGCCGTGGACACCCCCCGCTGGACCTTCGCGATGGTGACCCACTCGGGCGACGGCGACACCTTCTGGGACATCGTCCAGAACGGCGCCGAGCAGGCCGCCGCCAAGGACAACATCAACTTCCTCTACGCCCACAGCGACGAGGCCCAGCAGCAGGCCCAGCTGATCGACTCGTACGTCGCCAAGGGCGTCGACGGACTGATCGTCACCCTCGCCAAGCCCGACGCCATGAAGGCGTCCGTGCAGAAGGCCGTCAAGGCCGGCATCCCGGTGATCACCGTGAACTCCGGCGCCGAGCAGTCCAAGGCGTTCGGCGCCCTCACCCACATCGGCCAGGACGAGACCGTCGCCGGCCAGGCCGTCGGCGAGGAGCTGACGAAGCGCGGACGGAAGAAGGCCCTCTGCGTCCTGCACGAACAGGGCAACGTCGGCCACGAGCAGCGCTGCGCCGGCACGAAGGAGACCTTCGGCGGCGAACTGGTCAACCTCTACGTCGACGGCACCAACATGCCCGACGTGAAGGCGTCCATCGAGGCCAAGCTCCAGTCCGACAAGGACGTCGACGCCGTCGTCACCCTCGGCGCCCCCTTCGCCGACGCCGCCGTCCAGGCCGCGAAGGGCGCCGGAAGCAAGGCCGAGATCGACACCTTCGACCTCAACGCCAAGGTCGCCACCGCCCTCGCCGCCGGCACCCTCGGCTTCGCCGTCGACCAGCAGCCCTACCTCCAGGGCTACCAGGCCGTCGACCTGCTCTGGCTCTACCGCTACAACGCCGACGTCCTCGGCGGCGGCAAGCCCGTCCTCACCGGACCGCAGATCATCACCCGCGACCAGGCCGGGGACCTGAAGCGGTACGCCGAGCGGGGGACCCGATGAGCACCACCGCCCCACCGTCCGACGGCGTCGACCACGTCGACGAACGCCTGCTGCGCACCAGCCCGCTGAAGAAGCTGCTCGCCCGCCCCGAGCTGGGCTCGGTCGTCGGCGCGGTCGCCGTCTTCGTCTTCTTCGCGGTCGTCGCCGACAGCTTCCTGCGCCCCTCCAGCCTCGGCACCGTCCTGTACGCGGCCTCCACCCTCGGCATCATGGCCGTCCCGGTGGCCCTGCTGATGATCGGCGGCGAGTTCGACCTCTCCGCCGGCGTCCTCGTCACCAGCTCCGCGCTGGTCTCGTCGATGTTCAGCTACCAGATGACCGCGAACGTCTGGGTCGGCGTCGGCGTCTCGCTGCTCGTCACCCTGGCCGTCGGCGCGTTCAACGGCTTCATGCTGACCCGGACGAAACTGCCCAGCTTCATCATCACGCTCGGCACCTTCCTCATGCTGACCGGCCTCAACCTGGGCGTCACCAAGATCGTCACCGGCACCGTCTCCACCAAGTCGATCGCCGACATGGAGGGCTTCCCCTCCGCCCACGCCGTCTTCGCGTCCACCCTCACCGTCGGCGGCGTCGAGCTGAAGGTCACCGTCCTGTGGTGGTTCGGCCTGGTCGCCGCCGCCACCTGGATCCTGCTCCGCACCCGCTTCGGCAACTGGATCTTCGCGGTCGGCGGCGGCGCCGACGCGGCCCGCGCGGTCGGCGTCCCGGTCTACCGCACCAAGATCGGCCTCTACATGGGCGTCGCCCTGTGCGCCTGGATCGCCGGCCAGCACCTGCTCTTCTCCTTCGACGTCGTCCAGTCCGGCGAAGGCGTCGGCAACGAGCTGATCTACATCATCGCGGCCGTCATCGGCGGCTGCCTGATCACCGGCGGCTACGGCTCGGCCATCGGCTCCGCCGTCGGCGCCCTCATCTTCGGCATGACCAGCAAGGGCATCGTCTACGCCGAGTGGAACCCCGACTGGTTCAAGTTCTTCCTCGGCGCGATGCTGCTCCTCGCGACCCTGCTGAACGCCTGGATCCGCAAGCGCGTGGAGGCGACCAAGTGACCACGGCCCCGCTGGTGGAGCTGACCGGCGTCAGCAAGTACTACGGCAACATCCGCGCCCTCGAAGGCGTCTCCCTGGAGGTGAACGCGGGCGAGATCACCTGCGTCCTCGGCGACAACGGCGCCGGCAAGTCCACCCTCATCAAGATCGTCGCCGGACTGCACCGGCACGACGCCGGCACGTTCCGCATCGACGGCGAGGAGGTCGTCCTCGCCAACCCGCGCGACGCCCTCGACCGGGGCATCGCCACCGTCTACCAGGACCTCGCCGTCGTCCCCCTGATGCCCGTCTGGCGGAACTTCTTCCTCGGCTCCGAGCCCACCAGGGGCAAGGGCCCCTTCAAACGGCTCGACACCGAGCGGATGCGGTCCACCACCCGCGAGGCGCTGCTCCGCATGGGCATCGACCTCCGCGACGTCGACCAGCCCATCGGCACCCTCTCCGGCGGCGAACGCCAGTGCGTCGCCATCGCCCGCGCGGTCCACTTCGGCGCCAAGGTCCTCGTCCTCGACGAGCCGACCGCCGCCCTCGGCGTGAAGCAGTCCGGCGTCGTCCTCAAGTACGTCGCCGCCGCCCGCGACCAGGGCCTCGGCGTGGTCCTCATCACCCACAACCCGCACCACGCCTACCTCGTCGGCGACCGGTTCGTGCTGCTCAAGCGCGGTGTGATGGCCGCGAGCCACACCAAGGAGTCCGTCACGCTCGACGAGTTGACCCGCCAGATGGCCGGCGGCAGCGAGCTCGACGACCTCCGCCACGAACTGGAGCGCCCCGCCGCCCCGTGACCCGCCCCGCCGCTTCTCCCGCCGACCCGACCCCCCTCCTGGCAGAATCGAGCCGATGAACACCTACCGTGACCCCGCCGCCCGGGGCGGTGTCCTGCGGACCGTCGGGACCCGCGAGCGGCGCTCCCACCTGTCGGCGCCCCGGGTGCCGACGGTGGGCATCGACATCGGCGGGACCAAGGTGATGGCGGGCGTCGTCGACGCCGACGGCACCATCCTGGAGAAGATCCGCACCGAGACCCCCGACAAGTCCAAGAGCCCCAAGGTCGTCGAGGACACCATCGTCGAGCTGGTCCTGGACCTCTCCGACCGGCACGACGTGCACGCCGTCGGCATCGGCGCGGCCGGCTGGGTCGACGCCGACCGGGCCCGCGTCCTCTTCGCCCCCCACCTGGCCTGGCGCAACGAACCCCTCCGCGACGCCCTCCAGGACCGGCTCGCCGTCCCCGTCATGGTGGACAACGACGCCAACACCGCCGCCTGGGCCGAGTGGCGCTTCGGCGCCGGACGTGGCGAGGACCACCTCGTCATGATCACCCTCGGTACGGGGATCGGCGGCGCCATCCTGGAGGACGGCCGGGTCAAGCGCGGCAAGTACGGCGTCGCCGGCGAGTTCGGGCACATGCAGGTCGTGCCCGGCGGCCACCGCTGCCCCTGCGGCAACCGCGGCTGCTGGGAGCAGTACAGCTCCGGCAACGCCCTGGTCCGCGAGGCCCGCGAGCTCGCCGCCGCCGACTCCCCGGTGGCGTACAACATCATCGAGCGGGTCAAGGGCAGCGTCCCCGACATCACCGGCCCGCTGATCACCGAGCTGGCCCGCGAGGGCGACGCCATGTGCGTCGAGCTGCTCCAGGACATCGGCCAGTGGCTCGGCGTCGGCATCGCCAACCTCGCCGCCGCCCTCGACCCGTCGTGCTTCGTCATCGGCGGCGGCGTCTCCGCCGCCGACGACCTGCTCATCGGCCCCGCCCGGGACGCCTTCCGCCGCCACCTCACCGGCCGCGGCTACCGCCCCGAGGCCCGCATCACCCGCGCCCAGCTCGGCCCCGAGGCCGGCATGGTCGGCGCCGCCGACCTCGCCCGCCTCGTCGCCCGCCGCTTCCGCCGCGCCAACCGGCGCCGCGTGGAGCGCTACGAGCGGTACGAGCGCTACGCGCAGGCCCTCCGCCCCGGCACGCACGGGCGCGCCGCCCGCACCCCCGAGGACCCCGGCTCATGACCGTGCAGGACCGCCTGCCCGAGCAGCGCCGGCCCGGGCCGCGGATGCCGGAGGACCGGGGCCGGATGATCCGGCGCCGCTGGCTCACGGCGGTCATCATCGTGCTGCTCGTCGGCATCCCCGCCGGCTACCTGGTGATCTCCGCCGGCCAGAGCCGGGAGAGCGGCGTCGACAAGGAACGCGAGTCCTCCGTCGTCGGCCTCCAGGACAACTGGCCGTCGCTGATGAAGCGCCGCATCTTCGAGGTCCCCGTCCCGGCGGGCGCCTCCGGCGTCGCCTACTACGAGACCAGCAACTGGAAGACCAGCCGGCTGTACGTCCAGTTCACCACCACGGCGACCGGCCTCGACACCTTCCTCGCCGAGTCCGGCACCAGCCGCTCCGCCCTCACCTCCGGCCGCATCACCGTCTCGGACCGGGACGCGGACATCGTCGGCTGGACCTTCCCCGACGGCCTGACCTGGTCCGGCACCACCGTCACCCGCGAGGACCCCCGGCCCGTGTCCGACATCACCGTCGACCTCACCGACCCGGCCTTCCCCCGCGTCTTCACGGTGTCCACCACCAGCCCCTGACCCGGCGGCCCGCCGCGGCGGGTGACAATGGACCCCATGAACAGCTCCCCCCGCCCCACCGCCGCCGAGGACGACTTCGCGCAGCACGCCGGTGCCACGCCGGCCCTCCCCGCCGTCGCCTCCTTCGACGAGCTCGGGCTGCCCGCCGAGGTGCGGGAGCTGCTCACCGCGCAGGGAGTCGTCACCCCGTTCCCGATCCAGGCGGCGACCCTGCCGAACGCCCTCGCCGGGCGGGACGTCCTCGGCCGCGGCCGGACCGGCTCCGGCAAGACGCTCGCCTTCGGCCTGCCGCTCCTCGTGCGCCTCGCCGGGAGCCGCGCGGAGGCCCGCAAGCCCCGCGCCCTGGTCCTGGTCCCCACCCGTGAACTGGCCCAGCAGGTCACCGACGCCCTCGCGCCGTTCGCCGGGGCGCTGGGCCTGCGGCTGGCCACCGTGGTCGGCGGCATGTCGATCGGCCGGCAGGCCACGGCGCTGCGCGACGGCGCCGAGGTCGTGATCGCCACCCCCGGCCGCCTGCTGGACCTCGTCGCCCGCAAGGACGCCCGGCTCGACCGGGTGGAGATCACCGTCCTCGACGAGGCCGACCAGATGGCCGACCTGGGCTTCACCGACCAGGTCACCGCCCTCCTCGACCTGGTGCGGGAAGGGGGCCAGCGGCTGCTGTTCTCCGCCACCCTCGACCGGAACGTCGACCTCCTCGTCACGCGCTACCTCCACGACCCGGTCGTCCACTCGGTCGACCCCTCGGCCGCCTCCGTCGACGGCATGGAGCACCTGGTCCTCCAGGTGCACGGCGCCGACAAGTTCGCCACCGCCACCGAGATCGCCGCCCGGGACGGGCGCACGATCATGTTCCTGTCCACCAAGGCGTCCGTCGACCGCTTCACCGCGCACCTGCGCGGCAGCGGCGTCCGGGCCGCCGCCCTGCACGGCGACAAGTCCCAGCCGCTGCGCACCCGCACCCTGGAGCGCTTCCGCGGCGGCGAGGTGACCGTCCTGGTGGCCACGAACGTGGCCGCCCGCGGCATCCACGTCGACGAGATCGACCTCGTCGTGAACGTCGACCCGCCCGCCGACCACAAGGACTACCTGCACCGCGGCGGACGCACCGCCCGCGCCGGCGGCTCCGGCACCGTCGTCACCCTGGTCCTGCCCGACCAGCGCAAGGACGTGCTCCGGCTGATGGCGGACGCGGGGCTCCGGCCCCGGGTCACCCAGGTCCGCTCCGGCGAGGCGGAGCTGACCCGCCTCACCGGCGCCAGGGCGCCGTCCGGCGTCCCCGTCGACGGTGCCGCCCCCAGTGGCGAGCGCCCGAAGCGCGGCGGCGCCCAGTTCCGCGGCATCGGCACCGTCCCCGGCAAGCCCGGCCGGGCGAAGAACGAGTCCCGCCGCTCCGCCGAGGAGCGCAAGCTCGCCGAGGCCCGCAGGGCCGCCCGCGTCCGCCGGGGCCGCTGACCCCCGCGTACCCGTCCGGCTCCCTCCCCTCGCTCCCCTCCCGCCTCCCTCACGCTCCCCGAAATCCGACCCGGCGCCGTGCCGGAACCGCGGAGATGAGAGGGTCGGGCGAGTGAGTGAGACACCGACGAACACCCTGCAATACCGAGTCGACGGGCCCGACGACGCGCCCGTCCTGGTCCTGGGCCCCTCGTTGGGCACCACCTTCCACATGTGGGACCGGCAGATCCCGGAGCTGACCCGGGACCGGCGGGTCGTCCGCTTCGACCTGCCCGGGCACGGCGGCGCCCCGGCGCAGCCGTTCACCTCCGTCGCGGAGCTCGGCGACCGGCTGCTCGCCACCCTCGACGGCCTCGGCGTCCAGCGGTTCGGCTACGCCGGCTGCTCGCTCGGCGGCGCCGTCGGCCTCGACCTGGCGCTGCGCGCCCCGCACCGGGTCGCCGCGCTGGCGCTGGTGGCGACGGCGCCGCGGTTCGGCACCGCCGACGAGTGGCGGCAGCGCGGCGTGGTGGTCCGCGCCAACGGCCTGGAGCCGATGGCCCGCACCGCGCCCGAGCAGTGGTTCACGCCGCTCTTCGCCGCGAACCAGCCCGCCATCGTCGACTGGGCCGTCCAGATGGTGCGGACCACCGACGCCGCCTGCTACGTCGCCGCCTGCGAGGCGCTGGCGGTGTTCGACGTCCGGGCCGCCCTCGGCTCCATCGGTGTGCCCGCGCTGGTCCTGGTCGGATCCGAGGACCGGGTGACCGGCCCCGCCGAGGCCCGTACCCTCGTCGCCGGCATCGCCGACGCCAAGCTGGCCGTCGTCCCGGGCGCCTCCCACCTCGCCCCCGTCGAGCAGCCGGCCGCCGTCACCGACCTGCTCCTGGAGCACTTCGCCGCGGCCGCCCTGGAGACCAGCGGCACCCTCGCCGTGCCGCCGCCGGTCCCGCCCGCGCCCCCCGCCCCGGCCGAGGCGCCCGCGCCTGCCGCGCCGGCGGCCGAGGACGGCGCGGAGGCCCCGGCGGGCCGCCCCGACCCGTACGAGAAGGGGCTCGGGCTGCGCCGCGAGATCCTGGGCGACGCCCACGTCGACCGGGCGCTCGCCGACGCGGACGCGGCCGACTTCCAGGAGCTCGTCACCCGCTACGCGTGGGGCGAGGTCTGGGCCCGCGACGGCCTCGACCGGCGCACCCGCAGCGTCGTCACCCTGACGGCGCTCGTCGCCGGCGGACACCGGGAGGCGCTCGCCGACCACACCCGCGCCGCCCTCCGCAACGGCCTGTCGCCGGCCGAGATCCGCGAGATCGTGCTGCACACCGCCGTCTACTGCGGCCTGCCGGCCGCCGAGACCGCGCTCGCCACGGTGGGCCGCGTGATCACCGAGGAGACGACGCCGCCGGTGTAGCGGGCGCCCTCGCCCGGGCCGGGCCCGCACGCCCGGCGTAGGGTGAAGGCCGTGAAGCTGACGAAGAAGTCCCACGCCTGCGTCCGGCTGGAGAAGGACGGGCGGACGCTCGTCCTCGACCCCGGCGCGTTCACGGAGGAGGACGCGGTGCGCGGCGCTGACGCGCTCCTCGTCACCCACGAGCACCCGGACCACTTCGACGAGGGGCGGCTCCGGGCCGCCCTCGACGCCGACCCGGCCGTCGAGCTGTGGACCCTGCGCAGCGTCGCCGACCAGCTGGCCGCCGCCTACCCCGGCCGCGTCCACACGGTCGGCGACGGCGACACGTTCACCGCCGCCGGCTTCGACGTCGAGGTCCACGGCGAGCTGCACGCGGTGATCCACCCGGACATCCCCCGGATCACCAACGTCGGCTTCCTCGTCGACGGCGCCGTCTTCCATCCCGGGGACGCCCTCACCGTCCCCGGCCGGCCGGTGGACACCCTGCTGCTGCCGGTGATGGCGCCGTGGAACAAGATCTCCGAGGTGATCGACTACGTCCGCGAGGTGAAGCCGCGCCGGGCGTACGACATCCACGACGCGCTGCTCACCGACCTGGCCCGGCCGATCTACGACCGGCAGATCGGCGGCCTCGGCGGCACCGACCACCGGCGGCTCGCCCCCGGGGCCTCCGCCGACCTCTGAGCCCCGGCGCCGGCGAGGCTCCGGGGCTCCGGGGGAGCGGGCTCCGGGCCGCTGTCGGTGCCCGCCAGTAGGCTGGTCGGCATGCGCATCGCCACCTGGAACGTCAATTCGATCACCGCCCGGCTGCCCCGGCTGCTGGCCTGGCTGGAGAGCAGCGGCACCGACGTGCTCTGCATCCAGGAGACCAAGTGCACCGCCGAGCAGTTCCCCGCCGAGGAGCTGCGCGCCCTCGGCTACGAGTCGGTGGTCAACGCCACCGGGAGGTGGAACGGCGTCGCCCTGCTCTCCCGCGTCGGCTTCGAGGACGTCGTCACCGGCCTGCCCGGCGGACCCGAGTACGACCTGGTGCAGGAGCCCCGGGCGATCTCCGCCACCTGCGGCCCGGTCCGCGTCTGGTCGGTCTACGTGCCGAACGGCCGGGAGGTCGCCCACGAGCACTACGCGTACAAGCTGCGCTGGCTGGAGGCGCTGAAGGCGGCCGTCGCCGGCGACGCGGCCGGCGACCGCCCGTTCGCCGTGCTCGGCGACTACAACATCGCCCCGACCGACGACGACGTCTGGGACGTCTCCCTCTTCGAGGGCGCCACCCACGTCACCGAGCCCGAGCGCGCGGCCCTCGCCGGCCTGCGCGAGACCGGCCTCACCGACGTCGTCCCGCGCCCGCTCAAGTACGACCACCCGTACACGTACTGGGACTACCGCCAGCTCGCCTTCCCGAAGAACAAGGGCATGCGCATCGACCTGGTCTACGGCAACAAGCCCTTCGCCGAGGCCGTGAAGGACAGCTACGTGGACCGCGAGGAGCGCAAGGGCAAGGGCGCCTCCGACCACGCCCCGGTCGTCGTCGACCTCGACCTCTGACCGCGGTGACCTGCGCGGGCGCTCCATAACGATCTCAGCGTGCCGGGTGGTGGACCGGCGGGTGACGATGCGACGCTGTTCCGATGAACATCCCGTTTCTCGACCACTGGCGCAAGCGGCACGAGCCCGACCCGTCCCCGCTGGCCGCGGCCTTCGACCGTGACCCCGAGGGCGTGGCGGAACTGCTCGCCGAGTGCGAGCTGCTCCGCGCCCGGGTCGAAGGGGCGGGCGTGGCGCTCGACGACTCCCCGCGCTCCCT
This sequence comes from Streptomyces sp. NPDC057854, assembly GCF_042797055.1. NCBI lineage: Bacteria > Bacillati > Actinomycetota > Actinomycetes > Kitasatosporales > Streptomycetaceae > Streptomyces > Streptomyces sp. NPDC057854. The sequence goes on along the minus strand of NZ_JBHVMF010000016.1, from coordinate 145,761 downwards.
GGAGGAGCTGGACCAGCTCCCGCCGCGCTGGCGCGACGACGCCGAGGAACTGCCCTGGTTCGGCAACGACGCCGGGCTGTACCTCGGCACCGTCATCGTGCGGAACGTGCCGGGCGCCCGCTGGCAGGTGTGGCCGAACGGCGGTCCGGTCGTCGTCCTGGAGTCCGGCCTCGAGGTCCCGGTCGTGGAGTACGGCGTCGAGTGGGCGATGAGCGGGGCGCCCGAGCTCTCCCAGGTGTACGCCGAGGCCGCCGAGGAGTGACACCCGGCGGCAGCCGCCCCCGCTCACCCGGTTGCCGTAAATACGGCTAATCGCGACTTCGTCCGTTTCGGGCGTGTCGGGTGTGAAGTCCCTTTTCCCGGCGGTAGTTTGCGCTGTCTCGACACACCGCAACGGCACACCGCTGGGAATGGGGCAGGGCAGCGCATGACCGTCGATCCACTGATCGAACTGCGTGGCGTCAACAAGCACTACGGCACGCTGCACGTCCTCCAGGGCATCGACCTCACCGTCGGCCGCGGTGAGGTCGTCGTCGTCATCGGCCCCTCGGGCTCCGGCAAGTCCACCCTCTGCCGGGCCATGAACCGGCTGGAGACCATCGAGTCCGGCGAGATCCGCATCGACGGCCGGCCCCTCCCCGAGGAGGGCAAGGACCTCGCCCGGCTCCGCGCCGACGTCGGCATGGTCTTCCAGTCCTTCAACCTCTTCGCGCACAAGACCGTCCTCGCCAACGTCTCCCTCGCCCCGATGAAGGTCCGCCGCCGGAAGCGGGAGGAGGCCGACCGGCGCTCCCGGGAACTGCTCGACCGGGTCGGCCTCGCCGCCCACGCCGACAAGTACCCGGCGCAGCTCTCCGGCGGCCAGCAGCAGCGCGTCGCCATCGCCCGCGCCCTCGCCATGGACCCCAAGGCGCTCCTCTTCGACGAGCCGACCTCCGCCCTCGACCCCGAGATGATCAACGAGGTCCTGGAGGTCATGCAGCAACTCGCCCGCGAGGGCATGACGATGGTCGTCGTCACCCACGAGATGGGCTTCGCCCGCTCCGCCGCCAACCGCGTCGTCTTCATGGCCGACGGGCGGATCCTGGAGGACCGCGCCCCCGAGGAGTTCTTCACCGCCCCGCGCAGCGAGCGCGCCAAGGACTTCCTCTCCAAGATCCTCTCGCACTGACCGGGGTGGGAACCATGCAGCGCACGCACCGACGCCCGGGCACCCTCGCCCTGCTGCTCGCCGTCGCCGGCCTCCTGCTGGCCGGCTGCGGCCGGCCCGGCAGTCCGCCCGTCAAGGGCCCGCAGCCCGACCAGCTCCCCGTCTACCAGGTCCGGTCCGGCTTCACCCTGCCGGACTCGGCCACCTGGAACCGGGCCAAGAAACGCGGCCGGCTGATCGTCGGCGCCAAGGAGGACCAGCCGTACCTCGGCGAGAAGGACCCGGCCACCGGCCGCTACTCCGGCTTCGACATCGAGATCGCCAAGATGGTGGCCGCGTCCCTGGGCTTCGACCCGGCGACCGGTGTCGAGTTCCGCACCATCGCCTCCGCCAACCGCGAGACCGCCCTCCAGAACGGTCAGATCGACTACTACGTCGGCACCTACACCATCAACGACAAGCGCAAGCAGCTCGTCGGCTTCGCCGGCCCCTACTACCAGGCCGGCCAGTCGCTCCTCGTCCGCACCGACGAGGAGGACATCCGCGGCCCGGCGGACCTCGACGGCAAGCGCGTCTGCTCCGCCGCCGGCTCCACCCCCTACCAGCGCATCCAGCAGGAATACCCGAAGGCCGAACTCGTCGCCTACGACACGTACTCGATCTGCGTCGACAACCTCCTCACCTACCAGGTCGACGCCGTCACCACCGACGACACCATCCTCATGGGCTACGCCGCCAAGGTCCCCGACGAACTGAAGCTCGCCGGGAAGCCGTTCTCGAAGGAGCCGTACGGGATCGGCGTGCCGCGCGGCGACACCGCGCTCCGGTTCGCCCTCGACGACGCCGTCGCCGCGCACCAGAGGAACGGCGACTGGAAGAAGGCGTACGACGCGACCCTCGGCCTCTCCGGCGTCCCCGCCCCGGCGCCGCCGCCCATCGACCGCTACCCGTCCGACTGAGGACCGCCACCGCTGACATGGACGTACTGACAGAGAACTTCTCGCTCTACGGCGAGGGTTTCCTCGGCACCCTCGAACTCACCGTCTACGCCTCGGCGCTCGCCCTCGTCCTGGGCTTCGTCATGGCCGCCTTCCGGGTCGCGCCCGTCGGATCCTTCCGGGTCTTCGGCACGGTCTGGGTCACCGTCCTCCGCAACACCCCGCTCACCCTGCTCTTCTTCGCGGTGATGCTGGGGCTGCCCCGCTTCGGGATCGTGCTGCCCTTCGAGCTGTTCGCGGTCCTCGCCCTCGGCTGCTACACCTCGGCCTTCGTCTGCGAGGCGCTGCGCTCGGGCATCAACACCGTCCCGGTCGGGCAGGGCGAGGCTGCCCGCAGCCTCGGGATGAGCTTCACCCAGACCCTCGGCACGGTCGTCCTGCCGCAGGCGTTCCGCTCGGTGATCCCGCCGATCGGCTCCACCCTGATCGCCCTCGCCAAGAACTCCGCCATCGCCGGCGCCTTCAGCGTCACCGAACTCCTGGGCACCTACAAGACCTTGAGCGAACTCGGCTACAACATCATCTGGACCTTCGTCTGGATCGCCGTCGGCTACCTGATCATCACCCTCGCCATCAGCGCGCTCTTCCACGCGATGGAGAAGCGCTGGGGGGTCGCCCGATGAGCCGTCCGCCGCAGGCCAGCGCCCTGTACGACCTCCCCGGCCCGCACGCCCGCCGCCGCCACCTCCTCTACGGCCTGGCCTCCACCGCCGTGATCCTCGGCATCGCCGCCTGGATCCTCTACCTCCTCTTCGACACCGACCAGTTCAACGCCGTGAAGTGGCGGCCCTTCGTGTACGAGGGCATCCAGGAGCTGCTGCTCGAAGGGCTCGGCAACACCCTCAAGGCGTTCGCGCTCGCCGCCGTGCTGTCGCTGGCGCTCGGCGCGGTCCTCGCCACCGGACGGCTCTCCGACCACCGGCCGGTGCGCTGGATCGCCACCCTGCTGGTCGAGTTCTTCCGCGCCATGCCCGTACTGGTGATGATCTTCTTCATCTTCGTGGCGCTCAAGGTGCAGCCGCTGCCCGCGCTGGTCGCCGGACTCACCCTCTACAACGGCTCGGTGCTCGCCGAGGTCTTCCGGGCCGGCGTGCACGCCGTGCCGCGCGGGCAGGGCGAGGCCGCGTACGCCCTGGGCCTGCGCAAGACCCAGGTGATGACCTGGGTCCTGGTCCCGCAGGCGGTCCGCGCGATGCTGCCCGCCATCATCAGCCAGCTGGTGGTGGCGCTGAAGGACACCTCGCTCGGCTTCCTCATCACCTACGAGGAGTTCCTGCACGCGGGCAAGCTGATCGCCTCGAACCTCGACTACGACCTGCCGTTCATCCCGGTCGTCCTCGTCATCTCGCCGATCTACATCGGCCTGTGCATGCTGCTCTCCTGGTTCGCGACCTGGGTCGCGCGCCGGGAGCGCCGCGACCCCCGCACCAAGGGGGTGGACGTCGCTCCCGCCGCACCGGTGGTGACGCTGCCGGGCCGGGAGTGACCCCTCGACAGGCCCCCGCACGGGCCTGACACCGGCCCGGCAGCAGCCGTGATCACTCCTCCCGCACCGGCACCGACAGGTACGAGGGATCCGACGCGGGGGAGGAGAAGGTCAGCTGCGCGCCGGCCGGGTTGTGTTCGATGTACAGCGGGTCGACGGCGTCGACGACCAGCGCCAGCCGGTGGCCGGCCGGCACGTCGTAGGCCGTGGAGAACAGCTCCAGGTCCACGGCGAACGGCCGACCGGGCGTCCGGTCGTGGAAGGTGTACGGGGCGTGGGACACCAGCTTCCCGATGCCGAGGGGGCCCACGTCGTAGAGGTACGCGACGAAGGTGCCGCTCGACGCGGTCGGCGTGACCGTGGTGTGCAGCACCGGGGTGCCGCGCACCGCCGCGCCGGAGTCGTACCGCCCGGACTGCCAGACGGCGGCGGAGGTGCGGGGGAGGAGCGGCACGGAGACGGCCGGCGGGGTCTGCGTCAGCTGGTCGAGGAGGTTGCTGAGGAGTACGACGCCGCCGTTGGCGCCGGAGTCCGCGCCGGTCCACAGGTGCTCGGGGTCGTTCAGGGTGAGCCGCTCGCGGTGGGCGTGGACGGACGCCCAGTCGGCGTAGCCCTCGTAGCCGCCGTCGGAGCGCGGCTTCAGCTGGACGGGCCGCTCGCGGTCGACGCCGTTGTCGGCGCCCTTCAGATAGCGGTCGAACCAGCGGTGGGCGCTGGTCCAGGTGTCGTTGGGCAGGCCGAGGAGGCCGGTGGCCTCGGCGGTGGCGTGGTCGCCGGGGCGGAACTCCAGCCGCTTGGGGCCTTTCAGCTTCTCGAAGAAGCTCGCGTACTGGTTGGGCGGGAAGATGGTGTCGCCCCAGGCGTTGCCCAGCATGACCGCGGTGCCGTGGGCGTTGATCCGGTCGAGGTGGGTGGCGGCCGAGCGCTGCCGGCCCCAGGCGATCATCTCGTCCTCCTGGTCCAGGTTGGACGAGAGGAAGTCCTTGAGGACCTTCTCCAGTTCGGGTCCGGGGCGGCCGGTGAGGTAGCCGGCGCCGCCGAGCAGCGCGGCGGCCTGGAGGTGCTGGGTGCGGCCGCTGTAGATGGAGTCGATGAGGTCGGCCCAGCCGCTCAGCGCGGCGACGGCCTTGATCCGGGGGTCGTGGGCGGCGGCGAGCAGGCTGATGCCGGCGCCGTAACTGACTCCGGCCATACCGATCTTGCCGGGGTCGGCCGGGGTGTTGGCGAGCGCCCAGTCGATCACCCGGGACGCGTCGGCGACGTCCTTCGGGCCGGCGGTCTCGATCTCGCCGCCGGACTGCCAGAAGCCGCGCGAGTTGTAACTCACCACGACGTAGCCGGAGTCGGCGAGCTTCTGCGCCTGCGCCAGGTACTCGACCTGGGGCATGGCCCAGCTGGTCGGCAGCACGACGACGGGATGGCGGGTGGAGCCGCCGGCGCCGGCGGGCGTGACGACGTTGGCCTTGAGGACGGTGCCGCCGTCACCGGCGATGTCGACGAACCGGATCGTCGGGCCGGAGTCGGCGGCGTGGGCGGCGGGGGACAGTGCCAGGGCCGTCCCGGCCACCAGGGCGGCCGAGACGGCGAGGGCCAGGGGTGTACGCACGGGCCACTCCTCGATGGGGGGTCGCTGATGGGGGGGCAGCGAAGTGGCCCGACGGTAACCGCGCGGTGCTACCCGTGGTAACCGGTCGGTAAGTTACGTGCGGGTAACGATTGTGGGCCGCGGCCGGACCTCCCCGGCCGCCGCCAGGTCCGCGTACGCCTCCCGGTGCGCGCCGACGGCCACCAGGAACATCGCCAGGTCGGTCAGCGCCCGCGCCTCCGCGTCCCGGGCCGCGCCGGGGCGGCGGGCCAGGGCCGCGCCCTCGTCGAAGAGCGGGCGCAGCGCGTCGAGGTTCCGGGGGGCCCGGTGGATCGCGCGCAGCGCGGCGCGGGCGGTGAGCCGCCGGTGCACGGCGGACAGGGCCGGCAGCCAGCGCGCCGGATCCCCCTCGGCCCTCCTGGTGAGCGCCGCCTTCTCCGCCTCCAGCGCGGGGACGGCGGCGGCGTACGCGCGCTTCACGTCGGGGGACCAGTGGTGGTCGTCCTCGCCGAAGCAGGGGCCCGGCGCCTCCGGCGACGCCGGCGGTTCGTCCGGGCGGACGGAGAGGAGGAACAGGGTCGCCCACCAGGAGGGGAGGGTGCCCCACTTCGTGGGCTTCCCGGCCTCCGCGAGCCGCGCCAGGACGTCCAGCGCCTCCCGCCGGATCGCCCCGGCCTCACCGGAGCTTCCCGTCCGGTCGAGTAGGTCCGCCTGGTGGCGCAGGGCCCAGACCAGGACCGCCTGAGGCTCCCGGCCCTCCGCGGCGCCCGCGCGCGCGGCGTCCAGGAACTCCCCGAGGCACCCGGCCGCCTCATCGCCCCGCCCCGCCGCCTCCAGCCGGGCCGCGCGGGCGACCGCCTGCCAGAACTCCGTCCTCTCGTCACCCGCCGGCGGCACCTCGGCCGCCAGCGCCTCGGCGTACCGCCCCTCCTCGGAGAGGGCGACGACCAGGCGCCGCGACCCGTACCCGGGACGGGGCACCTGCCCGCGCCCGAACCCCTCCCGTCCCACGGCCGCCGACTCCGCGCACACCGCCAGCGCCTCGGCCCTGCGCCCCCGGCCGAACAGCAGCTTCGCGTACGACCCGAGCGCCCGGCACAGGACCTCCGTCCGCAGGTGGTGGTCCGGCCGGAGCAGCCGCGCCGCCGCGACCGCCTCCCGCGCCAGCTCCTCCGCCCGCTCCGGCGTCGCCGCCCGCGCCCAGCTGAGCCGGCTCGCCAGCTTCGGCGCGTACACGTCCGGGCTCACCGGCGCCAGCACCCGGTAGGCGTCCAGCTCCTGATGGTCACTCAGCCGCCCGGATCCCAGCAGCAGCACCCGCGCCCGCATCACCGCTTCCTCGTCCACAGCCCCCGCGCTCCCCGTCTCGCCCCTGTGTGTCATGGCGGAGATTCTGGGAGCTCGCCGCCATCCCGGACAAGGCGCGCGAACTGTGCGTTCCGTCCTACGAAAAACGCCTCTGACCTGTCATGATGGACACGTCTTCACCTCTGCTCCAGGCTTGGCCCGTGCAGCCGACGAGCCTTCCCGATGTCTTCGATCCCCGGATCCACGCCGCCGGGCCGCCCCACGACGCCTTCCGGGAGCTGCGCGACCGGGCGCCCGTCGCCTGGCAGGAGGAACCCGCGGTGCTGGGGTGGCCGGCCGGGAGCGGCTTCTGGGCGGTGAGCCGGCACGCCGACGTCGTGCGGGTGCTCAAGGACGCGGAGACGTACTCCTCGTGGCTCGGCGCCACCCAGATCCGCGACCCCGACCCTGCCGACCTTCTCTTCATCCGGCGCATGATGCTCAATCAGGACCCGCCGGAGCACGGTCGGCTGCGGCGGCTGGTCAGCCGGGCGTTCACGCCGGGGCGGATCGAGCGGTTCGAGGCGACCGCCCGCGTACGGGCCCGCCGGCTGCTCGCGGCGGCCGTCGCCGAGGGAGGCGGGGGCGGCGAGGTCGACCTCGTCCGGGCCGTCACCGACGACTACGCACTCCTCAACCTCACCGACCTGCTCGGCGTACCGGCGTCCGACCGCGCGCTGCTGCACGCCTGGACCGAACGGGTCATCGCCTACCAGGACCCGGACGAGCCGCCCGTCCTCGACGCCGCCGGGCGGCCCGTCAATCCGCGGTCACCGGCGATGCTCGCCGAGATGTTCGCGTACGCCCAGGAACTCGCCGCGTACAAGCGCGCCCACCCCGCCGACGACCTCATGACCACCCTCGCCACCACCGAACTCGCCGACGCCGAAATGGAGATGTTCTTCTTCCTGCTCACCGTCGCCGGCAACGACACCGTGCGGTCGGCGGCCCCGGGCGGCGTTCTCGCCCTCTGTGCGCACCCCGGCGAGCAGGCCGGGTTCTGGCGGGGCGAGACGGGCACGGACACCGCCGTGGACGAACTGCTGCGCGTCCACCCGCCGGTGCTGTCCTTCCGCCGCACCGCCGCCCGGGACACCGTCCTCGCCGGGACCCGGATCGCCGCCGGGGACAAGGTCGTCGTCTTCCACGTCTCCGCCAACCACGACGAACGCGTCTTCCCCGACCCGCACCGCCTGGACCTCGGCCGCCGCCCGAACCCGCACGTCTCCTTCGGTGACGGCCCGCACGTCTGTCTCGGCGCCCACTTCGCCCGTCTGCAACTCCGCGTCCTCTACGAGGAGTTGCGGGAAGCGTGCGCGGGTGTGGAGTCCGCCGGGCCGCCCCGGCGGCTCGTCTCCAACTTCATCAACGGGATCACGTCGCTGCCGGTGCGGCTGCGGGAGCCCTGAGCGCGGCCCGCGTCACGTCCGCCACCAGCTCGACCACGTCGGGGCCGTACGCCTGGGAGTTGACCACCCGCAGCAACAGGACGAACGAGCCGCCCCGGTGGGTGCGGGCCAGCCGCTCGTGGTGCCGGGCCAGATAGCGGCTCGCCGCCTGGTTGGTGATCGCCCGCTGCCCGCAGAAGAGGAAGACCGGGCGCCCGCCCTCGCCCGCGGTGATCCGCGCGAGCACGACGTACTCGACGGCGCCCGGTTCCATCCGGTACCGCTCGCCGCCCACCTCGATCGCGCCCCGCTCCTCGACCGGTTCCGGCTCCGTGTTCATGGTCAGGCCGGGCATGAGCGTCCCGAGGTGAGCGGCGGTCCGCCGATTCGACCCGGGGCCGCCGACGCAGAACTCCGTGCGGTCCCCGAAGCCCAGATGGGTCCGGTCGTGCTGGACGATCTGCGCCTGCGCCCGGCAGTCCTTCACCAGCGCGGCCAGTTCCAGCAGCGCGAACACGTCGAAGCGGTGCACCGCCCCGTCGCCGCCCGCCTCGCGGTTGACGACGAGCAGGCACTCCGCGTGGTCCGGCAGACCGAAGAACGCCTGCTTGCGGCGGAGCCGGCGCCGCCACAGGTACGTCCGGGCGATCCAGCCCAGCGCCGCGCTCAGGCCGGTCGCCAGCACGCCGAGCACGATGTTCCGCAGGTCCTCGTCCATAGGGGCGCATGCTAGCGGCGGTCGGGTGACCGTTCGAGAGGGGCGGAGGGGCTTCCCCGCGCGGGCGAGGTGCGGAAGTTACGGTGCGAGGCGTCACGGTGACGGGAGGTCAGGGATGCGCCGGTCGGTCTGGCGGTACGGAATGATCGCGGCGGCCACCGCGACGGCACTGTCACTGGGAGCCGCGGCCCCGCCCGGGAGCGCGGCCCCGCCGAGGACCGCGCCGCCCGCCAAGGTGCCCGTCGCCGTCGGGTTCGGCGGCGCCGTCGCCAGCGTCGACGCCGACGCGAGCGCCGCCGGCGTCGAGATCCTGCGCCGGGGCGGCAACGCCGTCGACGCGGCCGTCGCGGTCGCCGCCGCCCTCGGCGTCACCGAGCCCTACTCGGCCGGCATCGGCGGAGGCGGCTACCTCGTCCACTACGACGCCGCGAGCCGTACCGTCCACACCGTCGACGGCCGCGAGACCGCGCCGGCCTCCGCCGACGCCGGCCTGCTCACCGAGGAGGGCGCCCCGCTCCCCTTCGAGGAGGCGATGACCAGCGGCCTCTCCGTCGGCACCCCCGGCACCCCCGCCACCTGGGCGACAGCCCTCGACGCCTGGGGCAGCCTGCCGCTCGGCGAACTCCTCGCCCCCGCCGAACGTTTGGCCCGCGACGGCTTCACCGTCGACGCCACCTACCGCGCGCAGACCGCCGACAACGAGGCCCGGTTCCGCGACTTCCCGGCCTCCGCCGCCCTCTTCCTGCCCGGCGGCCGGCTCCCCGAGGTCGGCCAGGTCGTGAAGAACCCCGACCTGGCCCGTACGTACGCCCTCCTCGCCGAGCGCGGCGCCGGCGCGCTCTACCGGGGCCCGCTCGCCCGCGACATCGTCCGGACCGTCCGCACCCCGCCGGTCCGCCCGGGCGCGCGCCGCGTCGTCCGCCCCGGCGACCTGACGGAGCGGGACCTGGCCGCGTACCGGACCGTCCGGCGCGCGCCCACCGAGACCCGCTACCGGGGGCTCCGCGTGCTGAGCGTGCCCCCGTCGTCCTCCGGCGGCACGACCGTCGGGGAGGCCCTCAACATCCTGGAGGGCACCGACCTGTCCGCGGTCCCCGAGGCGCGCTACCTCCACCGGCTCGTGGAGGCGAGCCGGATCGCCTTCGCCGACCGGGGCCGCTGGGTCGGGGACCCGGCCTTCGCGCCGGTGCCGGTCCGGGGCCTGCTGTCCCAGCGGTACGCCGACTCCCGCGCCTGCCTGATCCGCGACGACGCCGTCCTGTCCAGCCCGCTGGCCGCCGGCGACCCCCGGAACCCGGTGCCGTGCGCGACCGGCGGGGCCGTGGTGCCGCCGTTGTACGAGGGCGAGAACACCACTCATCTGACGGTGGCCGACCGGTGGGGGAACGTCGTCGCCTACACGCTGACGATCGAGTCCACGGGCGGCAGCGGCATCACCGTCCCCGGCCGCGGCTTCCTGCTCAACAACGAGCTCACCGACTTCTCCTTCACCCCCGCGCACCCGGAGGTGCCGGACCCCAACCTGCCGGGTCCGGGCAAGCGCCCGCGCTCCTCGATCGCGCCGACCGTCGTGCTCGACGGGGACGGCCGGCCGGTCGTGGCCCTCGGCTCGCCGGGCGGCGCGACCATCGTCACCACCGTCCTGCAGACCCTCACCGGCTTCCTCGACCGGGGCCTGCCGCTCGTCGACGCCATCGCCGCCCCGCGCGCCAGCCAGCGCGACCGGCCCGCGACCGACCTCGAACCGGCGCTCTGGGACAGCCCCCTGCGGCCCGCGCTCGAAGCGCTCGGGCACACCTTCCGGCGCACCCCGGAGATCGGCGCCGCCACCGGCGTCCAGCGCCTGCCCGGCGGGCGCTGGCTCGCCGCCGCCGAGACCGTCCGCCGCGGCGGCGGCTCCGCGATGGTCGTCCGCCCGGAGCGGTGAACTACAGGGCCGTCAGGACGCGGGGGCCCGCGTCGGTCACGGCGACGGTGTGTTCGGCGTGGGCGGCGCGGGAGCCGTCGAGGGTACGGATCGTCCAGCCGTCCCGGGCGGTGTAGTGGCCGTCGCCGCCGCCCCCGACCAGCATCGGCTCGATCGCCAGCACCATGCCGGCGCGCAGCCGCATCCCGCGCCCCGGGCGGCCCTCGTTCGGCACCCCCGGGTCCTCGTGCATGGCGCGGCCGATGCCGTGCCCGCCGAAACCGTCCGGGATGCCGTACCCGGCCTTCCGGCACACGGTGCCGACGGCGTGCGCGATGTCGCCGATCCGGTTGCCGACGACCGCCGCCTCGATCCCCGCCGCCAGCGCCTCCTCCGCGGCGCCGATCAGCCGGGTGTCCTCGGGACGCGCGCGGCCGACCGTGAAGCTGACCGCCGCGTCGCCGACCCAGCCGCGCAGCTCGGCCCCGCAGTCCACCGAGACCAGGTCGCCGTCCCGCAGGACGGTCCCGTCCGGGATGCCGTGCACGATCGCGTCGTTGACGGACACGCAGGTCACGCCCGGGAAGGGCACCGGCGCCCAGTCCGGGCGGTAGCCCAGGAAGGGCGACGTGGCGCCGGCCTCGGCCAGCACCTCCCGCGCCGCCCGGTCCAGGGCGGCGGCCGGCACGCCGGGGGCGGCCAGCTCCCGGGCCGCCGCAAGGGCGCGCGCCACGATCCGGCCCGCCTCGCGCATGGCCGCCAGGTTCTCTTCGCTCTTGATCTCCACCATTCCCATTACTATACCGGTATAAGAATCGGTGTCCTGTCGATAGGGGAATCGGACACCTACCGGTATAAGAATCGGGACGGGGTGGCGCCGGGCCGGTACAGTGGGCCCATGGTGCGCACCCCCCTGACCCCGGAAGAGCGCGAGCGCGGCGAGCGGCTCGGGCAGCTGCTGCGCGAGGCCCGCGGCGCCCGGTCGATGGTCGAGGTCGCCGCGGCGGCCGGCCTGTCGGCCGAGACCCTGCGCAAGATCGAGACCGGCCGCGCCCCCACCCCGGCCTTCTTCACCGTCGCCGCCCTCGCCGGCGTCCTCGACCTCTCCCTGGACGACCTGCTCCTCCGCAGCGCCCTGCTGCCCGCCTGACCCGGCCCCCCGGGCCCGTCCTCCGCGTCAGCCCGACACCGCGAGCTGCACCCGGCTGTGCCGGGGCGCCTCGATCTCGTCCAGCAGCGCCAGCGCCAGATCGGCGTGGGCGATCCGGCCGGGGCCGGGCACGACCGCGCCGACCGCCGTCCGGTAACCGCCGGCGGGCACGGCCTCCGCGCTCAGGTCCAGCGGCGGCACCACCATCAGCCAGTCCAGCTCCGGCCCGGCCGTCGCCGCCAGCAGCTCGAACTCCACCACGTGCCCCTGCGCGAAGGCCCGCCACTCGCCGGGGAAGCCCGGCGCGTCCATCAGCCGCACCCCGGACGCGTCCGCCAGCGTGGTGGCGATCCCGAGCGTCAGCAGCCGGCCCACCCCGGCCTCAGTGAGCCCCGCGACCAGCGCCTTCGCCGTCGCCGCGAAGAACTCCTCCGACGGCACGTCCAGCCGGACCGAGGCGTGCAGCGCCGCGTCGTGCCCGGCGGCGAGCGCCGCCACCGACCCCGGGTCCGTCGCGTCGCCCCGTACCACCGCCACGCCCGCCCGCTCCAGACCCGGATGGCGCGCCGGGTCCCGTACCACCGCCGTCACCCGGTGCCCCCGGGCCACCGCCTCCGTCACGGCCGCGCGGCCGACCCGGCCGCCGGCGCCGAACACGATGATCTTCTTGCTGTCGTCGCTCTTCCTGCTGTCGTCGCTCATGGCAGGGACCGTAGGACGGAGGTGCCCGGTTACTTCAACGGTACCGGCGCCGCTACCGTCGGACGCATGAGCGAACTGCCCCCGATCGCCGCCCGGTTCGACGACCCGGCCTGCGCCGACGGCGCCGTCCAGCCCTTCCGCGTCGGCGACAAGTGGACCGGTGTGGTGCTGCGCTGCCTGGAGGACGGCTCCGCGCGCCGGTTCGGCGAACTCCGCGCCGCCCTCCCCTGGATCACCCCCAAGGTCCTCACCGAGACCCTGCGCGCGATGGAACGCAGAGGCTTCCTCACCCGCAGCGCGTACGACGAGAACCCGCCGCGCGCCGAGTACGCCCTCACCCCGCTCGGCCGCTCCCTCCTCGGCCCGCTCGACACGGCCTGCGCCTGGGCCCGCGCCCACGGCGCCGAGATCGGCTCCGCCCGCGCCGCGTACCCGGCGGACGGCCCGGCGTAGGCTCGGCGGTCATGACGACCGACGGATCCATCCCCGAAGAGCTGCGGCGAGCCCGCTACCTCAGCCTCACCACCTTCCGGAAGAACGGGACCGGGGTCGCCACCCCCGTCTGGTACGCCGTCGAGGACGGGCGGGTGTACGTGTGGACCCGCACCGACTCCTGGAAGGTCAAGCGGCTCCGCAACGACCCCCGCGTCGAACTGGCCGTCTGCGACGTGCGCGGCAACGTGCCCGACGGCGCCGCCCGCACCCCCGGCACCGCCCGGCTGGTCACCGGCGACGAGCTGCGGCACGTCCGCCGGCTGCTCTCCCGCAAGTACACCTACCAGTTCTGGCTCGTCGACTGGCCGGCCACCATCGCCCGCCTCGGCAAGCGCCCCCACACCGGCATCGTCGTCACCCTGTGACCCGCCGGTACGCCGCCGATGTGGTCCCCGGGGCACGGAAAGGAAAACGGTCCGTAGCCGTCCCGTAACACGACTGCGGTGCAATGCCCTGCGGCGGACCGGAAGGTCCCCTTCTACCGCAGGGCAGGTGCGCGCATGACGGTCCCTCACATCCCGTCCGAGATGGCGGAGTTCATCCACTGGCTCGGCGGGCTCGCGGCCCGCGCCGAGCGGGCCGGCGGCTGGTGGACCGTCTTCGCCGAACGGGACCCCGACGGGCTGCGCGCCTGCCTCGACGGCACCGAACTGCTGCCCTGGGACGTCGTCGAGTCCCTGCTCCAGGACGTGGGCGAGACGCCGGAGCGGGGGAGGGGACTGTACGAGGCCGCCGCCGCCGTCCACGACCGCGGACCCGGCGGCGCCGACGCGCTGACCGCCCGCCGCGACCTGATGGAACGCGAACGCCGGCACGCCGAGGCCCGCGTCGCGGAACTGCGCCGGTGGATCCGCACCGCCGGCCCCGAGGAAGCGGCCCGGCTCGCGCACGACCTCGCCTGGACCCGCGACGACCACGCCCGCGCCACGTCCCGGATCGCGGACCTCACCGCCCGGCTCGACCGCCTGGAACGCACTCGGCGGCCTGACACGGCCCCGGACGCCGGGCCCGCGCCGGCCCGGCCGCGGCCCCGCGGCGCCCGGTACGCCTGGGCCGGGGCCGACGCCGCCGAGGGGCCCGCGCCCGTCGCCGTACCCGATCTGCCCGGCGGCGGGGCCGAACCGCGCGGCGCCCGGTTCCGGCTGCGGGGCCCGAGCGGCTCCCGTACCGCCGGCGCACCGGAGACCGCCGGCGCCGCGCCCACCCCGACCCCCGCCGGCGACCCGGCGGAGGCCGACCGGGCCGCCGCCAACGCGGTCTACGCCCTCCAGCGGCTGCGCGCCCAGGGCCGCACCGGCGAGGCGCACGAGCTGCTGTGCGAGGCGCTCGGCGGGCCGCCCACCCGGCTCCCCGCGCTCGCCGCCGCACTGCACCGGGCCGGCTTCGGCGCCGACTGGGACACCCTGCTGTGGGAGGCGTCCTCGCTGCCGCCCGCCCGGCTCGCCGCCGTCGCCGGGGCGCTCGCCGACGCGGGCCGCGCGGAGGACTGCGAGCAACTGCTCCGCCAGGGCGTCGCCCGGCCCGTCGAGGAACTGGCCGGAGCCGTCGCCGCGCTCGTCACCGAGGGCCACGACGACGAGGCGCGGGCGCTGCTCACCGCGTTCATCCGGGTGCGCACGCCCGAGGAGGCGGCCCGGCTCGCGGCGGTGGACCCGGCGCTGCTGATGCCCCGGCTCGGCGCGGCGGCCCGCGCCCTGTCGCCCGCCGCCGACCGCGCCCTGCGGCACGCGCTCCGGGTCGGCGGCGTCCTGGCGCCCTGAGGAGTTCTGGAGGGGGGTGAAGGAGGGCGGGGATCAAGGGGACCAGTCGTCACGTGTCGGTACGTGTCCGGTGTGGACCGCTCCGGTATGAAACATGATCGACTGTGCTGCTTCAGGGCGGCGCTCTTGCTCCGGGGTGTGACGGGGCTTACGTTCTCCTCCTACGCACCGTGTCTACGGGCGTAGAGGCTCTCTGACGCCGTGCCGAAGGAGCAGCTCATGACCGTCGTACGCGCCGCCCTCGTCCAGGCGACCTGGACCGGCGACACCGAATCCATGATCGCCAAGCATGAGGAGCACGCCCGCGAGGCGGCCCGGCAGGGCGCCCAGGTGATCGGCTTCCAGGAGGTGTTCAACGCCCCCTACTTCTGCCAGGTCCAGGAGCCCGAGCACTACCGCTGGGCCGAGCCCGTCCCGGACGGCCCCACCGTCACCCGGATGCGGGCGCTGGCCCGCGAGACCGGCATGGTGATCGTCGTCCCGGTCTTCGAGGTCGAGTCGGAGGGCTTCTACTACAACACGGCCGCCGTGATCGACGCCGACGGCCGCTACCTCGGCAAGTACCGCAAGCACCACATCCCCCAGGTCAAGGGGTTCTGGGAGAAGTACTACTTCCGCCCGGGGAACGCCGGCTGGCCCGTCTTCGACACGGCCGTCGGCAAGGTCGGCGTCTACATCTGCTACGACCGCCACTTCCCCGAGGGCTGGCGCCAACTCGGCCTCAACGGCGCCCAGCTGGTCTACAACCCGTCGGCCACCCACCGCGGCCTCTCGTCCTACCTCTGGCAGCTGGAGCAGCCCGCCGCCGCCGTCGCCAACGAGTACTTCGTCGCCGCCATCAACCGCGTCGGCGTCGAGGAGTACGGCGACAACGACTTCTACGGCACCAGCTACTTCGTCGACCCGCGCGGCCGGTTCGTCGGCGACGTCGCCTCCGACAAGGAGGAGGAACTCGTCGTCCGCGACCTGGACTTCAGCATCATCGAGGAGGTCCGGCAGCAGTGGGCCTTCTACCGGGACCGCCGCCCCGACGCGTACGACGGGCTGGTCCGGCCGTGAACAGCCTGCACGCCCGCCACCGCGCCGTCCTCCCCGACTGGCTCTCGCTCTACTACGACGAGCCGATCGAGCTCACCCACGGCGAGGGCCGGTACGTCTGGGACGCCGACGGCCGCCGCTACCTGGACTTCTTCGGCGGCATCCTCACCACCATGACCGCCCACGCCCTCCCCGAGGTCACCAAGGCGGTCGCCGAACAGGCCGGCCGGATCCTCCACTCCTCCACGCTCTACCTCAACCGGCCCATGGTGGAGCTCGCCGAACGGATCGCCGCCCTCTCCGGCATCCCCGACGCCCGCGTCTTCTTCACCACCTCCGGCACCGAGGCCAACGACACGGCCCTGCTCCTCGCCACCGCGTACCGCCGCTCGCACCACATCCTGGCGATGCGCAACAGCTACCACGGCCGCTCCTTCTCCACCGTCGGCGTCACCGGCAACCGCTCCTGGTCGCCCACCGGCCTCTCCCCGCTCCAGACCCTGTACGTGCACGGCGCGGTCCGCACCCGCGGCCCCTTCGCCGGGCTCACCGACGAGCGGTTCACCGAGGCGGCCGTCGCCGACCTGGAGGACCTGCTGGGCCAGACCCGCGCCGGGGTGGCCGCGCTCATCGCCGAACCCGTCCAGGGCGTCGGCGGCTTCACCTCTCCGCCCGACGGCCTCTACGCCGCCTTCCGCCGCGTCCTCGACCGGCACGACATCCTGTGGATCTCCGACGAGGTGCAGACCGGCTGGGGCCGCACCGGCGACCACTTCTGGGGCTGGCAGGCGCACGCCCAGGCCGGACCGCCCGACCTGCTCACCTTCGCCAAGGGCATCGGCAACGGCATGTCGATCGGCGGAGTGGTCGCCCGCGCCGAGATCATGAACTGCCTGGACGCCAACTCCCTCTCCACCTTCGGCGGTTCGCCCGTCACCATGGCCGCAGGGCTGGCCAACCTCGGCTACCTCCTCGACCACGACCTCCAGGGCAACGCGCGCCGGGTCGGCGGACTCCTCATCGAACGGCTCCGCGCCGCCGCCGCAGGTGTCGACGCCGTCCGCGAGATCCGCGGCCGGGGCCTCATGATCGGCATCGAGCTCGCCGACCCGGCCACCGGGCGCGCCGCCCCCGAAGCCGCCGCCGCCGTCCTGGAAGCGGCCCGCGCCGGCGGCCTCCTCATCGGCAAGGGCGGCGGCCACGACACCAGCGCCCTGCGCGTCGCGCCCCCGCTGTCGCTCACCGTCGCCGAGGCCGAGGAAGGCGCCGCCGTCCTCGAACAGGCCCTCAGATCCCTCCAGTGACAGGGGAGTAGCCCGTGAGCACCCGAACCCTCGTCCGGGGCGGCCTCGTCGTCACCGCCTCCGACGAACTCCACGCCGACGTCCTCGTGGAGGACGGCCGCGTCGCCGCCCTCGCCGCCCACGGCTCCGACACGGCGGCCGGCTGGACCGCCGACCGCGTCCTCGACGCCACCGACCGCTACGTCATCCCGGGCGGCGTCGACGCCCACACCCACATGGAGCTGCCCTTCGGCGGCACCTTCGCCTCCGACACCTTCGAGACCGGCACCCGCGCCGCCGCCTGGGGCGGCACCACCACGATCGTCGACTTCGCCGTCCAGTCCGTCGGCCGCCCCCTCCGCGAGGGCCTGGACACCTGGTACGCGAAGGCCGACGGGAACTGCGCGATCGACTACGCGTTCCACATGATCATGTCGGACGTCACGCCGACCACCCTCCGCGAGATGCCCCTCCTGATCGAGGAGGGCATCACCTCCTTCAAGCTCTTCATGGCCTACCCCGGCGTCTTCTACTCGGACGACGGGCAGATCCTGCGGGCCATGCAGGTCGCGGCCGGCACCGGCGGGCTGATCATGATGCACGCGGAGAACGGCATCGCGATCGACGTCCTGGTGGAGCAGGCCCTGGCCCGCGGCGAGACCGATCCCCGCTTCCACGGCGAGGTCCGCAAGGCGCTGCTGGAGGCGGAGGCCACCCACCGGGCGATCCAGCTGGCACGGGTCGCGGGCAGCCCCCTGTACGTCGTGCACGTGTCGGCGCGGGAGGCGGTGGCCGAGCTGGCGGCGGCGCGGGACCTGGGCCTGCCGGTCTTCGGCGAGACCTGCCCGCAGTACCTGTTCCTGTCGACGGACAACCTGGCGGAGCCGGACTTCGAGGGCGCCAAGTACGTGTGCAGCACGCCCCTGCGCCCGAAGGAGCACCAGGCGGCGCTCTGGCGCGGCCTGCGCACCAACGACCTCCAGGTGGTCTCCACCGACCACTGCCCGTTCTGCTTCACCGGCCAGAAGGAGCTGGGCCGGGGCGACTTCTCGAAGATCCCCAACGGCCTCCCGGGCGTGGAGAACCGCATGGACCTCCTCCACCAGGCGGTCGTCGACGGGCACATCTCGCGGCGCCGCTGGATCGAGATCGCCTGCGCGACCCCGGCGAGGATGTTCGGCCTCTACCCGCAGAAGGGCACGATCGCGCCGGGCGCCGACGCCGACCTCGTCATCTACGACCCGCACGCCACCCAGGTGCTCTCGGCGGAGACCCACCACATGAACGTCGACTACTCGGCGTACGAGGGGAGGACGGTCACCGGCCGGGTCGAGACCGTCCTCTCGCGCGGCGAACTCGTCCTCGACCAGCGGACGTACGTCGGCCGCGCCGGCCACGGCACGTTCATCCCCCGCTCCACCTGCCAGTACCTGAACTAGGAGGCCGCTTCGTGGACTTCGGACTCGTCCTGCAGACCGACCCGCCCGCCTCGCAGGTCGTCGGCCTGATGCGCCGGGCGGAGCGCAACGGCTTCCGCTACGGCTGGACCTTCGACTCCGCCGTGCTCTGGCAGGAACCCTTCGTCATCTACAGCCAGATCCTCGAACACACCACCAAGCTCCGCGTCGGCCCCATGGTCACCAACCCGGGGACGCGCACCTGGGAGGTGACGGCCTCCACCTTCGCCACCCTCAACGACATGTTCGGCAACCGCACCGTCTGCGGCATCGGCCGCGGCGACTCCGCCATGCGCGTCGCCGGCCGCCGCCCGAACACCCTGGCCCGCCTGGGCGAGGCCATCGACGTCATCCGCGACCTGGCGGAGGGCCGCGAGGCGACCGTCGACGGCAATCCGATCCGCATCCCGTGGATCAAGAACGGGAAGCTGCCGGTGTGGATGGCCGCCTACGGCCCCAAGGCCCTCGCCCTCGCCGGGCAGAAGGCCGACGGCTTCATCCTCCAGCTCGCCGACCCGTTCCTCACCGAGTGGATGGTCAAGGCGGTCAGGAACGCGGCCCAGGAGGCGGGCCGCGACCCCGGCGCCCTCACCATCTGCGTCGCCGCCCCCGCCTACGTCACCGCCGACGACTCGCCCGAGGCCCTGGCCCACGCCCGCGACCAGTGCCGCTGGTTCGGCGGCATGGTCGGCAACCACGTCGCCGACCTCGTCGCCAAGTACGGCGAACACTCCTCCATGGTCCCCGACGCACTCACCGCGTACATCAAGGACCGCCAAGGCTACGACTACTCCCACCACGGCCGCGCCGGCAACCCCGACACCGCCTTCGTCCCCGACGAGATCGTCGACCGCTTCTGCCTCCTCGGCCCCGCCGAAACCCACATCGACAAGCTCCGCCGCCTCAAGGACCTCGGCGTCGACCAGTTCGCCGTCTACGCCATGCACGACCACCGCGAGGGCACCATCGACGCGTACGGATCCGGCGTCATCCCCGCCATCAACGGCTGAACGGCTCCGGCGCACCCCGGCGCGGCCCCGTGCGCGCCGGCCGCTCGGCCCGGCCCCGCAGGGCGACTAGCCCGCCCCGGTGGCGCTCCCGCGCGTTCCCCGGCGCGGCACACCGGCGGGGCGGGCGGGGACGCCTAGCGTCGGGGCCGCACACGCGTGCAGCCCCCTCACCCCGCCCCGCCCCCTCACGCAGAGGAGTGATCCATGGCGTCCCGGCTCAACCCGTACATCAGCTTCACCGGCCAGGCGAAGCAGGCCATCGACTTCTACCAGGACGTGTTCGGCGGAACGCCGGAGGTCAACACCTACGCCCAGTTCGGCCAGGCGCCGCCCGGGTACGAGGACAAGATCATGCACGGCATGCTGGAGACCCCCGCCGGCTTCACGCTCATGGTCTCCGACAACCCGCCCGGCATGGACCTCACCGTCGGCAACAACATCAGCATCAGCCTCAGCGGCGACGACGACGCCGAACTCCGCGGCTACTGGGACAAGCTCACCGCCCGCGGCACGGTCTCCGTCCCCCTGGAGAAGCAGATGTGGGGCGACGTCTTCGGCATGTGCACCGACGAGTTCGGCGTCACCTGGATGGTGAACATCGCGGGCACCCCCTCCTGACCGCCCTGACCACCGGAAACGTGGGTGAGAAGCACCTCGGACACCTGGTAGATTGATGTCCGTCGCCGCGGGGAACACCCCGCGAGCCGACAGACACCTTGTCCGGGTGGCGGAATGGCAGACGCGCTAGCTTGAGGTGCTAGTGCCCTTTATCGGGCGTGGGGGTTCAAGTCCCCCCTCGGACACGACCCACGACGAGCCGTGCGGGCCGGTGAGAACCGGCGCGCACGGCTCGTCGCCGTATGCCCGGACGCGGTTCAGGGCGTCGGTGGGCGGAGGCCCGTGTGGTGGGTGATCCAGGGGAGGTAAGCGGTGATCCTGGTGTTCACGGCGGGGGTGTCCGTGGCGCAGCCGTGGCCGTAGGAGACCAGGGCGGCCAGGGTGGGGCGGCCGGTGGGGGAGCGGTGGACCAGGGGGCCGCCGGAGTCGTAGACGCAGGTGTCGCGGCCGGGCGTCCAGGTGCAGAGCTGGGCCGGGGTGAGGCCGTCGACGCCGCGGAGAGTGCAGGCGGAGTTAGGGAGGGTGTCGAGGGTGACGGCGCGGAGGACCGGGGACGGGGCGCCGCCGAAGGCGGTCGCGCCCCAGCCGGCGGCCTCCAGGCGGGTGCGGGTGAACGATGCGCCGGGGGCGGGGAGCGCCACCGGGCGGATGCGGGGGTTCGCGCGGACCGGGGACGCCAGGGTGATGACGGCGAGGTCGTCGTGCTGGGTGCGGGGGTCGTAGCGGGGGTGGAGCGTGAAGCGGGCGGGGCGGGCCACGCGCGCGTGGCGCGACTCGGCCGCCGTCCGCAGGTCGTGCTCGCCGAGGTGCACCGCGACTTGGCCGGTGTCGGCGTACGAGCCGGTCAGGCAGTGCGCGGCCGTCAGCACGTGCCGGGGGCCGATCAGCGCGCCGCCGCAGAACGGGCGGCGGCGCTCCACGTCGACCAGGACCGCCGCGTACGGGTACGCCCCCGGGGCCGCCTCCTCGCCGCCGACGATCGCCGCGGCCTCGCGCGGCGCGAGCGGCGCCGCCGCCAGGAGTACGCCCAGGAGTGCGCCCGGCAGCGTCGCCGTCCGTGCTCGTGACCGTCGCCGTGTGCCGTGCATCGTGCCCTCCGTGGTGGTCGGCCCGGTGTGTCCATGACGTCAACGAGCCGATGACGGGCCGGTCACCCCGCGCGGGGCCGTCGCCGCCAGCGCCGCGATCGCCAGGGCCGCGACCGCGAGCAGGAGCGTCACCGTACGGAACGCCTCGGGCCAGCCGCCGGCGTCCGGGCCCAGGCGGGGGAAGAGGACCAGGCCCGCGAGCGCGGTGCCGAGGACGCCCGCCGCCTCCTGCGCCGTACCGAGCACCCCGGCGGCCGTCCCGGCCAGCGCCTGCCGTACGCCCGCGAGCGCCGCGGCCGTCAGCGGCGCCATGAGCAGGCCCATGCCGGCGCCGGTCACCGCCAGGCCGGCGACCAGACCCCACGGCGGCCCCGGGGCCGGTACCGACGGGGCCGCCCAGCCCACCGCGGCCAGTCCCGCCGCCAGCACCACCCCGCCGACCACCGGAAGCCGCCGCCCCAGCCGGCCGGCGAGCCGCCCCGTCGCCAGCGACGTCACCAGGAACGCGGCGTTGAGCGCCACCCCGAGCAGCCCCGCGGCGAGCGGGCTCATCCCCAGGCCGTCCTGCAGGTACAGCGACAGGACGAACGTGAGCCCCGCCGAGCTGCCGAACAGCAGCGCCACGGCCGCCACCCCGCGCCCGAACCCGGCGGCCCGCAGCACCTCCGGCGCCAGCAGCGGAGCCCGGCCCGCCGCGATCCGGCGCCGCTGGTGCGCGGCGAACGCCCCGGCCAGCGCGACGGCGCCCGCCAGCCCCGGCCACCCCCAGGCCGGCCACGCCGCCTCGGCCCCCGCGACCAGCGGCAGCACCAGCGCCACCAGCGCCGCCGTCGACAGCAGCACCCCCACCGGGTCGAGCGCCCCGCGCGCGCGGCGCGGCCGTCCGTCCGGCGCCGGCAGCAGCCGGATCAGGGCCAGCGCCAACAGGCCGAGCGGTACGTTGACGAGGTAGCAGGCCCGCCAGCCGAGCCCCGCCACGTCCGCCGCGAGCAGCAGCCCGCCGACGGCCTGCCCGCCCGTCCCGGCGAGCCCGGCGGTCGCCCCGTACCAGGCGAAGGCCCGCGCCCGGTCCGCGGACCCGGGGAACAACCGGCCGATCAGCGCCAGCACCTGAGGACCCATCAGCGCCGCCGCCGCGCCCTGCGCGATCCGCCCGGCCACCAGGACCTCCGGCGTACCCGCGAGGCCGCAGAGGGCCGAGGCGGCCGTGAAGAGGGCGAGGCCCGCGGCGAAGACCCGCCGGTGGCCGTACAGGTCGCCGAGCCGGCCCGCCGTGATGAGGCCGGCGGCGTAGGCGAGGCCGTAGCCGATCACCACCGTCTGGAGCGTCGCGTTCCCGGCGCCCAGGTCGCTCCGGGTCGCGGGCGCCACCGCGTTGACCACGAAGAAGTCCAGCGTCGTCATGAACACCGCGACGAGCAGCACGGGCAGGGCCCACCACCGGACCGGGGCCGTTTCCGGCCGGCGGGACCGGACGCGCGTGTCGCGAGGGGCGGCGAGGATCGGGGTGGGGGCTTCGGTGGTCGGCACGTGGTCCTCCTGGGCGGTGTGGGGGAGGGGTGGAGAAGGCGGAAAGGAAGGGGCGGCCCCTCTCGGTGAGGGGCCGCCCCTGGGTGTCGGGCGGATGCGGGTGGGTCAGTGGACGACCGGCGCCCGGACCGGCTCGGTGTCCGCGCTCTCCGCGGCCTCGCCGCCCGCCGTGACGGCCGACGGCCGGTCGCCGCGGCGGAGCAGCAGGAGGAGCGCGGTGACCAGTCCGGTGAGGGCGAAGACGGCGGTGGTGAGGAAGCCTGCCTGGAAGCCGTTGTTGAGGGCTTCGGGGGTGGTGCCGGTGGTGTGGGCGAAGGCGACGGAGGAGGCGAGGGCGATGCCGAGGGCGGCGCCGATCTGGAAGACGGCGTTGTTGATGCCGGAGACGAGGCCGGATTCCTCGGGCTTGGCTCCGGTGAGGGAGGCGATGGAGGCGGCGACGTTGGTGGAGCCGATGCCGGTGCCGAAGATGACGAGGCCGAAGAAGAGGTCGCTCCAGTAGCCGCCGTTGGGGTCGATCTGGGTGAGCAGGAGCAGGCCGCCGGAGAGCAGGGCCATGCCGGTGATGGCGATGGGCTTGTAGCCGGTGCGGGCGACGAGGCGGGCGCTGACGTTGGCGCCGATGATGGACATGACGGCGTAGACGGCGGTGGAGAGGCCGAACTTGACGGCGCTGTAGCCGAGGACCTGCTGGGCGTACAGCGAGGTGATCAGCGCGCCGCCGTACACCGCCATCGCGACGATCAGCATGAGGATGTTGCCGCCGACGACGGTGGGGGAGCGGAAGATCCCGAGGGGGACGAGGGGTGCCTGCGACCGGCTCTCGATGGCGGTGAAGACGGCGAAGAGGACGGCGGAGGCGATCAGCATGCCGATCGTCTGTCCGCTGCCCCAGCCGACGAGCGGGGCCTCGGAGACGGCGTAGACGAGCAGGGCGACGGCGGCCGTGATGGTCACGGCGCCGGCCGGGTCGAAGCGGCGGCGGCCCTCCTGGACGGGGGTCTGCTTCAGCAGGCGCGGGCCGAAGAGCAGGACGGCGGCGACGACGGGGACGTTGATGTAGAAGATCCATTCCCAGCCGAGGCCGTCGGTGATGGGGCCGCCGATGAGCAGGGCGGCGGTGGCGCCGAAGGCGCCGATGCCGGTCCAGATGCCCAGGGCCTTGTTGCGCTCGGGGCCCTCGGCGAAGGTGTGCATCAGGACGGCCATCGCGGTCGGCGTCATCACGGCGGCGGCAACGCCCTGGACGACACGGGCGGTGATCAGCACCTCGTCGGTCCAGGCCAGACCGCACAGCACCGACGCGACACCGAACAGCGCCGTGCCGTACAGGAACATCCGGCGCCCGCCGAGCAGATCGGCGGTCCGCCCGCCGAACATCAGCAGACCACCGAAGCTCAGCAGATACGCGCTCATCACCCACTGGACCCCACCCGGCGCGAAACCGAGCTCCGACTCGATCGCCGGCATGGCCAGCATGACGATCTGCGAGTCCACGATGACCATGAAGAAGGCCGCGACGAGCAAGCTGAGCGCGAGCCATCTGCGCGGGTCCGGCTCCCTCTTTTCGGGTTCCCTACCGGTGTCCTTTCCGGCGCGCCTTCCGGCGGGCCTTTCGGCGTGCGTCGCGGGGGTGTTCCGGAGCTGACGGGACGAGCGGGCCATGAGGTCCTCGATTCCTTCGGTGCGAGATGGTGAGAGATGGTGCGAGGCAGTGGGAGGCAGTGCGAAGCAGTGCGCACGGCGATGCGTACGGGCCTCCGCACGGCGGCCGGCCGGGTGCCGGCCGCCCGTTCCGCCGCCCGGCCCGGTGACTGGGCGGCTTCACGACCACCACCCTGGACCCGGCGGCTCACGGGGCTCTCACGGCGGAGTCACGGGTGGCACCCGCCCGCTCACGGGCCCTCACGGGATACTCGGGAGGCCGGTGCGGAACCCGCCCGGTACTGTGCCGACATGCGCTTTGGGGTACTGGGACCGCTTGAGGTGTGGACTGACGACGGGCGGCCGGTCCACCTCCGGGAGCCCAAGGTCCGAGCCCTCCTCGCCGACCTCCTCGTGCACGCCGGACGGCCGGTGTCCCTCGGGCACCTCTTCGACGACCTGTGGGGCGAGGACCCGCCGGGCAAGCCCGGCGCCGCGCTCCAGACCAAGGTCTGGCAGCTGCGCCGCACCCTGGAGGACGCCGAGGCCGGCGGCCGTGCCCTCGTCGTCTCCCGGACGCCGGGCTACCTCCTCGCCGCCACCCCCGACATGACGGACTCAGGGCGCTTCGAAGCGCTCACCGCCCGGGCCCGCGCCGCCTCCGACCCGGCCGAGCGCGCGGCCCTCCTCACCGACGCCCTCGCCCTCTGGCGCGGCCCCGCCTACGCCGAGTTCCGGGAGGACGGCTTCGCCGACCGGGCCGTCCGGCACCTGGAGGAGCGGCGCGTGTCCGCCGTCGAGGAACAGGCCGCCGCCCGGCTGCTCCTCGGCGACCACCAGGCCCTCGCCGACGAGCTCGCCGGGCTGCTCGCCGCCCACCCCCGGCGCGAGCGCCTGCACGCCCTGCACCTGAGGGCGCTCTACCGCGCGGGCCGCCGGCAGGACGCGCTCGACGCGTACGCCCGCGTGCGCGACCGGCTCCGCGACGAACTCGGCCTCGACCCGGGCGCCGAACTCGCCGCCCTCCACCAGGCGATCCTCCGCCAGGACCCGGAGCTCGACGGCCCGCCGGCCACCATCGTCCCCACCCCGGTCCCGGAGAGAGCGAGTTCGGCCCCGGTACGCGGCAACTTGCCTGCACTTGCCTCGGAGTTGGTGGGCCGCACGGCGGAAATCGCCGCCCTGGACGCGCTGCTGGGCGACGCAAACGCCCCCCACGGGCGTCTCGTCACCCTGACCGGGCCCGGCGGCGTCGGCAAGACCCGCCTCGCCCTCGAAGCGGCGGCCCGCAGCGCCGGCGCCTACCCGGACGGGGTCTGGCTGGTCGAACTCGGCGGCCTCAGCGGCCAGACCGGTGCCGGTACGGGTGCCGGTACGGGAGCGGACGCGCACCTCCTGCCCGACGCCGTCGCCGCCGCCCTCGGCATGCGGGACGACACCGCGCCCGACGGCGACGGTTCCCGGCCCGTCGACCCGGCCGCCCGCCTCGCCGAGGCGCTGCGCACGCGGCGGGCGCTCCTCGTCCTCGACAACTGCGAGCACGTCGTCGACGCCGTCGCGGAGTTCACCGGGGTGCTGCTCGCCCGCGCCCCCGGTCTGCGCGTCCTCGCCACCAGCCAGGAACCCCTCGGGATATCCGGCGAGGTCCGCCGCCCCGTGGGCCCCCTCGGGCTCCCGGACGCCGAGGACGACGGCCACGACGCGCTCCGCGACGCGGAGGCGGTCCGGCTGTTCGTCGCCCGCGCCCGCGCCGCCGACCCGGACTTCGCCCTCACCGACGCCAACGCCCCCGCCGTCGCGGCCGTCTGCCGCCGGCTCGACGGCATCCCCCTCGCGCTCGAACTCGCCGCGACCCGCGTGCGGAGCCTCGGCGTCACCGAACTCGCCGCCCGCCTGGACGACCGCTTCCGGCTGCTCGCCGCGGGCCGGCGCGACGCGCCCCTGCGCCAGCGGACCCTGCGCGCCGTCATCGACTGGAGCTGGGGCCTCCTCGCCGAGGCCGAACGCGCCGTCCTGCGCCGCCTCGCCGTCCACGTCGACGGCTGCACCCTGGAAGCGGCGGAGGCGGTCTGCGCCGACGACACCACGCCGACCCCGGACACCACGCCCGAACCAGAACCCGCCCCCGCCTCCGTACCCGCCCCCGCCTCCGTACCCGAAACCGCCCCCGCCCCCCATCCCCCCACCCCCCGTCTCCCTGTCGTCGGCTCCGCCGATGTCCTCGACGTCCTCGCCCGTCTCGTCGACCGCTCCCTCGTGGTGGCCGCCGAGACGCCCTCGGGCGTCCGGTACCGGCTCCTGGAGTCCATCGCCGCGTACGGTCTCGAACGCCTCGACGAGGCAGGCGAGACCGCCGCCGTCCGCCGCCGGCACGCCCACCACCACCTGGCCCTCGCCGAGTCCGCCGCGCCGCTCCTGCGCGGGGCGGAGCAGCGCCGTCTGCTGCGGCGCCTGGACGCCGAGGCGGGCAATCTGCGTGCCGCCCTGGAGACGTTCCACCGCGCGGGCGCCGCCGACGAGGCCCTGCGCCTGGTCGTCGCGCAGTTCTGGCACTGGTTCCTGCGCGGGCGCCTCGGGGAGGCCCGGCGCGCCTTCGACCTCGCGCTCGCGATCCCGCCGGGGCCGGCGGACGCGTGCCGGGCGCACCGGGCCGAGGCCGCCGTCCGCCGCGCCTCCCTCGCCTTCCACACCGGCGACGCCGACGGCCCCGCCGCCGTGGCCCGGACGCTGCCGCTCGTCGAGGACATCACCGACCCCCGCGACCGGGCGCACGCGCGCTGGCTGCTCGCCCTCACCCTGTACGGCTCCGGCGACCTGGCCTCCAATCAGGAACGGCTCGCCGCCCTCCTGACGGTCTTCGAGGAGCTGGGGGACGCGTGGGGGCGGGCGGCCACGCTCGCCCTCGGCGCCGGGCACGCGCTGATCCGGGGCGACTTCCCGGCCGCCGCGCGGGACGCGGCCACGAGCATGGAGCTGTTCCGCGAGCTCGGCGACGGCTGGGGCAAACTGCGCGCCGGCGACACGCTCGCCTCGCTCGCCGAGATCCAGGAGGACTACGAGACCGCCGCGCGCCTGCACCGCGAGGGGCTGCGGACGGCGGAGGAGCTGGGCCTGTGGACCGACGCGTCCTACAAGTGGTCCGGTCTCGGCAGGATCGCGCTGCTGACCGGGGACCTCGCGGAGGCCCGCCGCCTGCACGAGCGCGGGCTGCGGCTCGCCACCGAGCAGGCCCACCGGCGCGGGCAGCAGTTCGCCGAGACCGGCCTGGCGCTCGTCGCCCGCCGCGAGGGCCGGTTCCAGGACGCCGAGGATCATCTGACGAAGTGGCTGGAGTGGCTGTGCGCGGTCGACGGGGACCTCGGTACGGCCCTGGTCAGGGCGGAGCTCGGCTTCGTCGCGGAGCAGCGCGGTGACGCCGCCGCGGCCGGCGCCCACCACCTGGAGGGGTACGCCGCCGCGCGGGAGACCCGGGACCCGCGGGCGCTGGCCCTCGCCCTCGAAGGGGTCGCCGGGGTCCGGGCGCTGACCGGCGACCACGCCGCGGCGGCGCGGCTCCTGGGGGCGGCCGCCGCCGCGCGCGAGTCCGTGGGCCGGCCGCTTCCGCGCGCCGAGCGGGCCGACGTCGACCGGATCACCGCCGCCGCCCGGGCGGCGCTCGGCGAGCCGGGCTTCGCCGCCGAGTTCGCCGTGGGGCGGGCCCTCGACCCCCGGGACCAGACGCTGGTGGTCGGCCTCAAGGTGGCGGCCCGTACCTAGGGGATGCGGCCCCCACCTAGGGGATGCGGCCCGTACCTAGGGGACGCGGGCCGTCCACTCCGGGGACGAGAACTTCGACTCCGCCAGCTCCTTCGCCAGCGCCAGCTCCTCCTCGGTGACCCGGCCCTCCGTGAGGCCGTACCGCTGCCGGAAGGAGGCGACCATCCGCTCGATGACCGCCTCGCGCGGCAGGCCGGTCTGGCGGCGGAGCGGGTCGACGCGCTTCTTCGCGCTGGTGGTGCCCTTGTCGGACAGCTTCTCGCGGCCGATCCGCAGCACCTCGGTCATCTTGTCGGCGTCGATGTCGTACGCCATCGTCACGTGGTGCAGCACCGCGCCGTCGCCGGCGACGATCCGTTTCTGCGCCGCGCCCGCGATCTTGCCCGCCTCGGTGGCGATGTCGTTGAGCGGCTGGTACCACGCCTTCACGCCCATGTCGCCGAGCGCGCCGAGCACCCAGTCGTCCAGGTAGGCGTAGCTGTCGGTGAAGGAGAGGCCCTGCACCAGGGCGTCGGGGACGGAGAGCGAGTACGTGATGGTGTTGCCGGGCTCGATGAACATGGCGCCGCCGCCGCTGATCCGGCGCACCACCGTGATGCCGTGCCGTTCGGCGGCCTCCGGGTCGACCTCGTTGCGCAGCGACTGGAAGCTGCCGATGACGACGGCGGGGGCGCCCCACTCCCAGACCCGCAGCGTCGGCGGGCGGCGGCCGGCCGCGACCTCGGCGGTCAGCACCTCGTCGAGCGCCATGTGCAGGGCGGGGGACTGCGGGGGTTCGTGGATCAGCTGCCAGTCGTAGTCGGTCCAGTCGGTGGCGTGCGCCAGCGCCCGGCGGACCGCCACCCCGATGCCCTCGGTGGTGAGGCCGTACATCTGGGTGCCGGGCGGCAGCGCCGCGTCGATGCGGGCCGCGAGCCCGGAGGCGTCGGTGTCGGCCGGGGCGCCCTCCAGGGCGCGGTCGATGGCGAGGATCGCCTCGTCGGGTTCGAGGAAGAAGTCGCCGGCCACCCGGACCCGGGCCAGTGCCCCGTCGACCACGTCGAGATCGACGACGACCAGCTTCCCGCCGGGGACCTTGTACTCGCCGTGCACGGGACCGACCTGCCTCTCGGTAAGGGGTGAAACCGACCAAAGCGTACTCCTGCCGACGGGGACCCGGCGGGGACCCGGCGGAGGTCCGGCGGAGGCCCGGCGGAGGCCCGGCGGCGGCCCGGCCGTGGCCCGGCCGTGGCCCGGCAGGGGCCCGCGCCGGGCCTTCCGTGGGGCCCCGCGCGGGGCCCGGTACCGGTTGTCGGACCCGCGTGCTTAGCTGGACGCATGATCGAATCCTTCCTGGAGCACGTCCTCGACGGCGGTACGACCGAGGTGGAGGAAGCGGTCCGCAAGGCGGCCGCCGCGGAGGTCATGCCGCGCTTCCGGCAGCTCGCCGCCCATGAGATCACCGAGAAGAAGGGCCCCTACGACCTGGTGACGGTCGCCGACCGGGCCGCCGAGGAGCACCTGACGGAGGCCCTGACCGCGCTGCTGCCGGGCTCGGTCGTGGTCGGCGAGGAGGCCGTGCACGCCGACCCGGGGCTGTACGCGGCGCTGCGCGGCGACGCGCCCGTCTGGATCGTCGACCCGGTGGACGGCACCCGCCAGTTCGTCCACGGCGACCCCGGCTTCTGCACGCTCGTCGCCCTCGCGCACCGCGGCGAGCTGCTCGCCTCCTGGACGTACGCGCCGGCCCTCGGCGAGCTGGCCGTCGCGGTGCGGGGGCGCGGCGCGTTCCTGAACGGGGAGCGGATCCGGTCCGGCGCGCCCGCCCCGGGCGCGGTGCTGGAGGTCGCCACCTCGCACCCCGACTACACCACGCCGGACCAGAAGCGGGCCCTGCTCGGCCTGCACACCGAGGGCGTACGGCCCCGGCCGTGCGGCTCGGCCGGCCTGGAGTACCTGGCCGTCGCCCGCGGCACCCTCGACGCGACCGCCTTCAGCTGGGAGAAGGACCCCCAAACGCTCTAATCCCAACGAGGGGACTGAGCTGCGGTTATGACTCTTAGTGAGTGGCTTGAACACTGGCTGTCACAGGCTCCCACGCCTACGGCCGAGAAGTACGAAGACCTCCTCAATCGTCTAGATATCGACGCTGAAGGCGCTAGTTAGTTGCCTCTTGGGTCGGGGTCCAGTAGCGTCCCCGAAGCAAGGCAGACCCTCAGAGGGAACCACCGGGCGGCTACCCGGTGCCTCTGAGGGCCTAGCCCGCCCGGCGGCTACCGGGTGGGAAGTCACCTAGAGAGCGGACTCTAGATGCGCGTCCAGCGTACCCGGCACACCCGTGCCTACGTGCAGATCCCGAACGAGATCGCACAGTCGACTATGTCCCTGGCGGAGCTGGGCCTTCTGGTCAAGCTGCTGTCCCTGCCGGACAAGAACCGTGCCACCGTCGAGCGGATCACCTCGCTCGTCCCTGATGGCCGACGGACTGTCTCCAAGGCCATGACGGGACTTGTGGAGCGGCGGTACGTCCACCGCGCCCGCGTCCAGGACCCCGAGACCGGACGTTGGGTCACCATCACCTCTGTCTCTGACAGCCCGACTGACCACATGCCGACGGTCGGTGAGCCGACCGGACAGGCTGTCGGCGCTCATCCCAAGGGGAAAGACGCGGAGCGAAATGACCCCCCTCCTGCCGAGAAGCCGGACGGCTGCGAGAGCAGCGACGAAGGGGAGGGGGAGGGAGATCTCTCCGAGAAGGGCAACTGCCCGGCCCTGGTTGAGCGGGCCATCCAGTGTCTGGAGCGCCTTGCCGTCCAGGAGCCCCGCCTTCGGCTCACCAAGCGGGAGTGCATCCGGCTCGCCCCTCTGGCTGGCCGGTGGCTCAGTGAGGGCTTCCACGAGATGGAGGTGATCCGGACTCTCACCAGGGCGCTGCCCGTCTCCATCGCCTCCGCTGCTGCCCTGGTCACCTTCCGGCTGAAGAACTACGAGCCGGAGCGGGCCACCGCTCCCATGCCCTCTCAGGCTCCCGCCGAGACCTCTCAGCGGGCTCAGTGCCCCGAGTGCCATGCGCCCTACCCCCTGGGCCACCCCGGCGGCCTCTGCCGCAACTGCCGCGACTGCGGCTGACCCCTCACACCCACAACTGAAGGGACACCCATGTCCGCAACCCCCTGGTACATCAAGGGCATCCTCTACGTAGCTCTGCCGGCGGCGTGCCTCGCCGCCCTCTACCTCTCAATCCCCGGAGAGGTGGAACTTGCGAGGACTGCCGGTTGGTCTGAGCACTACGCCCCCGCCATGCCTGTCTGCCTCTCGGTGTACGCCCTCTCTGCTGGGGCCATCGCCACCTACCGCAGGAAGATGGAGCTGCCAGGCCAGGTAACTGCCCTGGTGGGGTCTCTCATGGCCCTGCTGCTGGCTATGTCGGCACAGTCGATCTCTCACCTGATCGAGCAGGACTACATGGGCAGCTCTGCTCTCCTGGTGGTGGCTGTCTCTTGCATCCCGCCTCTCACCATCGCGCACCTGGTGCACATGGCTGAGACTCCCTCTGCTGTAAGGACGGCCTCTCAGATGCTGGCTGACCTTGAGAGGGAGAACCTGGGCCTCAAGATGGCTGTGGTGGCTACCGAGGCTGAGACCCTTCTTGTCCACGCTGAGGGGATTCTCTTTGGGTGTGGCAAGGTCTCTCAGGCGTCCACGAGGCTGGTTGAGTGGGCCAAGGGGGAGACGACCGCTCTTGATGAGGAACTGGAGCAGGCTGAGAGGGCCCTCAAGCCTCGCCGGAAGGCGTTGGAGCTGACGGCAGAGATGATCGAGCAGGCGAAGGAGAGCCTGGCGGCTGAGGGGAAGCGGCCGACCGTAGAGAGGATCTGTGACTTCCTGGGGATCTCTCAGGCGACCTACTACAGGCACAGGGAGCCTGTGACCGCCTAAGCCCCCAGCATGACGAGAGGCCCGGTCAGGGATATGGACCGGGCCTCTCTTGTTCAGTCTACGGGTACAGCAGCGGTCATGTCTGAGGCTCAGCGGGTGATGTGCTTCACGAAGGTGTCCCACTTCCCAGCGGGGAAGATCAGCGCGGGGCCCTCCGGGGCCTTGGAGTCCCGGACCGGGACGAGGCCAGACACGGCGGCCACGGAGGGGGCCCACTCAACGCAGTTGCCTCCTCCGTTGCCGCTGTAGCTCGACGCGACCCACCGAACGCCGGTGAGGTCAGGGGTGGTGCTCATCAGGAAGTGCCTCCAAAACGGACTGGATCAGGTCCGCGCTCTGAGAAGGGGACAGTGCCGAAGCGCTGAGCAGATCGTAGGCCCGAACGTGGGCCAACACCTCTGTCTTTTCCTCCAGCAGCGTCCCTGAACTGATGCTCTCCTCATAGGCTACGTGCTGGCCCGAGTCGAGTGTCCAGAGGGAGAGCGATCCGCCGGCGAGTGCGTGTCCCCCGTGGGAGAACGGGAGGACTTGGATGAACGACGTAGGCGTGAGGCAGAGGCCAAGCAACGCCTCAAGTTGCTCCCTCATCACTCTGGGACCGCCGTACGACCGCCGTAGAACTGCCTCGTCCAAGATGGCTGAGTAGTCCGGCCGCGGGGACCTCAAGAGGAGCGCTTGGCGCCCCAACCGCAGGGTCCACAGCTCCTCTATCTCCTGGTCTGACGCCTTCGGCAGGTGCGTCCGGAACTGGGCCCGACCGTAGTCCTCCGTCTGGAGCAGATCCGGGACGATCTGAGGCGAGTACTCCCGAATGATGACGGCCTGGGCCTCCAGGTCCATACGCCGTTTGAACTGATCCGGATGAGCTTCCTTCGTGCATAGGGCGTATAGCTCAGTGAAGGTGCCGTCCGTCTCAAAGTACCTATCAAGCTGTGCCGGCAGTTCCGGGGGAGGCATGTACTCAGCGATCTCCACCCGGGCCAGGTGTGACTTACTGATCGTCAGTTTGCTGGCCAGAGCTTCAAGGCTGAGCCCTCGGTCCTCCCGGGCCTTGCGCAGCTTGGCTCCGAAGAGATGCCTGGCGCTTCGCTCCGGCGTTAACTCTCGCGCTGGTCTTGGCATATGCCCGCTCCCGTTTTCCCAAGATTGAAGTTGGGACAAGAACCCGTAGGGATCGTAGGGGACTCACTGTGACGATGGGAGTGCGCAGGGATTACGAGCCCCAAAGGAGGTCCCGCGTGTCTGCCAGAGAAGAACACGCCCGTGCTCGCGCAGCAGAGGAAGAGAAGCGCGACGCGCAGGACTACCAGGAGTGGGCGGAGGCGGGGTATCCGCCCCTGCCGGCGCCCGAATGGTGGCCGCTGTTCACAAGGCGCCCGGGGCCGGAGGTGCTGGCACGGGTGGCCGCTGGACTGGAGCGAGAGCGGTTCAAGGCACGGCAGGTGGCCGATGACCGGGGCTGACGAGGCAAGGGAACACCCCCGAGTGTGGGAGGTGGGCGAACTGGTCCGCGACACCGCCGCGAACCGCACTGGCCGCGTGATGGGACACGTGGGGCCGGTATATCAGATCAGAGGACTTGCAGGGGGTAGAGAGTGGGACGCGCAGCCGGAATCGCTCGTGCCTGCGACGCTGGGCGAGGCGCAGTCGGACAGGGTGGCGGAGGAGAACGCCCGGTCGCGAGCAACCGCCCCCAGGGCGTGGTGAAGTCCCACAGGGAACCGCTGCCCACTCCCCAGCTCGTGAGCCTTGTAGAGGCTGACGGCCCGTATGCGGACTCTCCGGTTGGGTGGTGGACGCCGTACGGAGGGGCGTTGGACGTGGCGTCGGGAGTGATAAGGCTCCCGGGCCCGTACCACCCCGTGAGCCCCTTTCATCCGTCTGACTGCCCCTTCTGCGGGGTGCTGCCGCCGGGGGGACTCGTCGGGTGAGGCACGTCTGGCGGCTCGCCGGCAGCAGCCTCGTGGGGCTGGCTGTGGGGCTGTGGCTCTCGGCGCAGTACCGATGACTCCGCCCTCCCTGTTCGTGAAGGCACACCGGGCAGGGAGGGCGGTTACAGGGGGAGGGGAGAAGTGCACGAAGGACAGTTCTTGTACGCATGGCAGATCGGCATAGGCGATCAGGTGCGTATCGGGAACACCTGGCGTGTAGCCCGTGACGTGTGGACGACCCAGGGGGCTCGCCACATGTGGGTGCACGTCGAATGGGGAAGCAAGACCATCGTTCGGACCATGTTCCACCAGTACGCCGAGATCTACGTGCGTACGCGGTCCGGTGTACCGATCCACGCAGTGGTGGACCCCGTTGAAGCCCGGGACCTCTTCGTTCCGGCGCACGAGTGGAAGGAGTAGGCCATGGCTGGAAGGACCCCGGCGGAGATGAAGGCGGTGCGAGACCGGTTCATCGAGGCCCGAGACGACGTGACGAGGCGCTATGCCGGCGGGGAGACGATGAAGTCCTTGGCCCAGGAGTTCACCGTCAGCACGACGTGGGCCGCTGAGACCATGCGGAGCTGGGGCGTGACGATCAGGGGCAAGGCCGCTGCGGCGCAGATGCGCGGAAAGTGCGGCCCGGACCCGGTGGTGCACTGAACTAGGTTTCCCGTTCCTTGCGGGGACGGGTCCGCCGATGGATAACCTGTCGGCATGACTGTAGGAATGAAGCCCCCCGTCCGCTGTGTGAAGTGCAATTCAACGGCTGTTATCACGTCGAAAGCGTGGGACAAGCGGCAGGAAGAGCACCGATTCCGCTATCGGTGCCTTGATTGTCACGTGGCGTGGTGGGTGGACGAGCACGACTATTGGCAGGAATTCCCTCCGGAGATCTGAGGAGTAATTCATGTTCGTTCCGATCAGGAAGCTCATTCGGCGGCTCGCGGAGCTGTGCAACTGCCCGCGGTGCGGGGGTGCGAGCTACTACCACAACGGCAGCGTGAACATCTGCATGGACTGCGGGAACCAGTGGACGTAGATCTTCGACGACTCACACCCGATGAGACGCTTGCCAAGCTCTATGAGCTTGCTCTAAACGTCGCAGTAGAGCGTGGGGCCGTAATCAACGATGGCGCACGTGGCTCGGGGACGTACGCCTTTCTCGCTGAAGTGCGGAGGACCCTTCCGGGACTGAAGATCACCCAGGAAGGTCCCTGAACCTCTCCTGGGGAACGCAAAAAGGCCCCCTCCTTCACGGGAGGGGGCCTCTGTGTGTCTCCAGGACAGGGTATAGAGCAACCGGCGTCATAGATAACGTACGTGTCCTCTGGCGCAGAACGGGACAGCAGGAGCCCGAAGTGTGGTCCGAGGAACAATGTTGTTGTTACCTCACCCCATCTGATGCAACATTACGAGCCCTCCGAGGGCTCTCAGGAGCCCGCGGTGCCGGCTGAAGGGCTCTAAAGGGGGTTGAGGGCGCACTCCGGGTGATTGGCGCTTGTGTCCTTGTGAACGCTTCAAACCCGTACACGATGGAAGGAAGGCGCCCCCTGCGGTCCCTCGTGAGCATTCTCGTTATATTACCCCCGCATGTGTGTGTGTGCATATGTGCACCACATGTATGTGAGGTAGCATTAATACATTGCGCGCTTGTGAATGATAATGCACCCGCACTAAGTGAGGCATCAATAGGGGTGCATTCCTTGTGAGCATGTGAATGCATTCTTTGTGCGCTTGTGATCGCACGCCGGGCGGCGCCTGCCTGCCGCCCCTCAGGCATGTGATGTGGGTCACCCACATAACCTCAGGAATAGGGGCATAAAGGACATGTCTATGTGCCCGTTATGCGCCTTTATGTATACGAGGACGGGGTATATACGCAGACTTGTTGCATATCACAGCAGCGTAACGACGCCGCCCCTAATGTCCCTTTATGGGGCATGTAAAGGTAAAGGGATTGCAAATAAGTTGCCTCTTGGGTGGAGGGGTATTGTGTCCTAGTTTGTGGTGAGTGCCGGCGGCGGCGAGCACCCCTCCTGACCTGCGCTTTTGTGGCCCCAACGCGTAGGCGCGCGGCTTCCTTCCTGGCTCTCCATGAGTAAGTTGCCTCTTGGGTGAAAGTGCGTAGTGTTCTCACCGCAACACCAACGGCGCCGAAC
This sequence comes from Streptomyces sp. NPDC057854, assembly GCF_042797055.1. Taxonomy (NCBI): domain Bacteria; kingdom Bacillati; phylum Actinomycetota; class Actinomycetes; order Kitasatosporales; family Streptomycetaceae; genus Streptomyces; species Streptomyces sp. NPDC057854. The sequence continues at coordinate 109,644 of NZ_JBHVMF010000016.1, read as the reverse complement.
GAGAGCGGCCCCGGAGTACCGCCCCAGAAGGGGAAGCGGAAACGGGGTTCACGCAGAGACCGGGATTCGGGCGTACGGGGTTAGGGGTTGATGAGTGACCAATCCGTGTGGTGGTCCGGCCGTGAATTCGACGGGTGACACACGAGGGCGCGAACCTTGATAACTGGATAGCGAGTCTGAGTGGCAGTCGGCTGACTGGTCATTCTCTGAGCGTGAGTATGTGACGTGCCCTGAGTGGCGCTCTAAGCGCTTGTAGCTACACAGGTGGACCGTGGGTCCATGCTGCACCTACAAGGGGCTTAGACGCAGCCTCAGGGTCATTTGATGAGGGTCCTGCCTGCCGTGGCAGGGGCTAGCGAAAGCGCTGAGACGAGAGTGATTCAGACAGCAGGCTAAAGCGACGACAAGCGTCCTCTCACTCTGTGAGTGAGCATCCATAGGGGCAGGCTGCCAACCTGTAACCGATAACCGGGATTGGTCATCCGGAATGAATAGACCTACATGCCTAGCGAATGTGGCGTGAGACACGCAGTGAATGCCGTTGCGCGGTTCCCACGGAACCAACCAACACCAGCGGAAGCGGCGGGGAACACAAAGCATGAGGGAAGCACGTATGCGTTACGAGATTGCCTACGGCAGACACATTCGACACGACGTGTCCAGCGTGCAAAGGGTCACGGTGACTGATACTCGCTCGCCCTACTCAGCACGTCTCTAAGCGTCTGAGAGTGAGTCTGCCTAGGGGAGTGTCGTAAGGCACCCAACAAGGGCCCGAGAGGGCCGTACAACAACCCCTGAGGGGGAGTCATGACAGTGATGGTGGATGCCGCTGGCAGCACCCGGGAGCGGGTAGCTATCCCGCTCCGCATGTTCGGTTTCTGGGCCGAGCACAGGGAACACCCTGTGTTCCGGGTCAGCATTCTGGAACGGGGCAGTGACGTGCCCGTGGTGCGCGTGATCCGTGGATTCGGGAACGCAGTCGTCTACGTTCGTGCGTTCGCTGAGTGCGTGGGTATGGCCGGACAGGCAACGGTAGTAATGGCCAGCATCTACCGGACGGGCTACGCCAGTGTGGCGGGCAACAACATTCGGGTTTGCCCGATTGCGTAAGGCCACGTAGGGGTGTCGGGTGCACGGACGGTTAGGGATATTCGGCCGTGCGCCCTCTCGCCCATTGCGATAGGCGCAATGGAGTAAGGGGAGTAGCTATGAAGTCACTCGGGACCATCTGGGTTTGTCAGGATTGCTTGTTGCACCACGCCAACGGCGAATGCGGGTCGTGCTATGACGACAACCACGGGCATGACGGGGAGCCCCTGAGTGCCATTCCGGCGCCGTACAGCGTGGCCATGGGTATGGCCTCCGAAGAGCACTCCTGCCGTGAGGAGTGTGAAGGGCACTACGGCACGGACGACGCGCTGATGTCCGGTGTCGGTATTGGCGAGGCGGTCTACTGCGACGGCTCCTGTCAGCCGATGCCCGAGGAGTGCGACTGCGAGACGAACACCTTCAGCACCTCGCGGTGCGAGGGGTGCGGCTCGTACCTGCATGGCGAGCGTCACGCCATGACGCTTTTCGAGAACTGAGGGGCGCAATGTACGTCGCATACATCGGGCCGTCGTGGCACCAGCGTTTCCAGCATTACGCGGACGCTGTGGAGTACGCAGCACGGCATGGCCTTGGGCCGGCATTCGTGGAACTGAACCTGAGCAAGACCCGTTATCGGGGGCGCCCGATAGTGGAGGCATCCGGAATCCGGCGATTCCGCGTCATGGGTTCGTAGTCGGCAGTCACGGGGTCACGGTAGGCAGGGATATCCTCCCGTGCCCCCCTCTGCCTACTGCGCCAAAAGGCACGGTAGCTAAGTGAATGGACAACGCATGAATGCGTGGGAAGAGTTCGGGCGTAAGGCCCTGAGGTACCTGACTGAGGACGTGATTCCCCAGGAACTCAAGCGGGGCGACATGCTCACCGGTTGGAACGATGGGCCCGTTGGCGTAGTGGAGTCGGAAGCGGTTCCGCACCCTACGGAATCCGGTTGGTGGCTGGTGAACGTGGCTAGCTTCTACGGGGTCGGTACGCGAGTGTTCGGTACCGACATGAGGGCAACCGTTGGACGCGTGCCGCTCAGGCGGCCCGACCCGAATGCGTACGTAACCCTGTGGCAGGCCCCGTGCGGGTGTGTGGTCAACAAGGGCGAGCACTGCGAGGAATGCGGCCCGTACAACGGAGCGTCGCCCTTGTACGCCCGCAGGGGGCAGTAGTGGACGCGGCCCACTACAGATACGCAGTCTTCCTCACGGAAGACGACTGGAAGAGCGCGGTGGACGGTTGGGGGAAGCGCGTGCGGCGCTTCCGGGCTGCTGCCAAGCGAGCGCAGATCGAGCGCATTCGACACGCGCTCTGTGAGGCGGAGTCGGACGCTCTCTCGGCAGGGGACGAAACGAAGTTCGTGCTCTACCTGACTGAGGCGGACTACTCCGCCTTCCGGGAGGGGGCGACGCACCCCAGATACGGGGCGCCGCGTGAGGCTGCACAGCGCATCACGAGCGAGCTGGTGAGCGCAGCAGGCGACGCAACTCCCCTCTGACTCGGGGGAGTGGTCTGCCCGCCGGCACTTCAGACCGGTGGGGAAGTCGGGCACGGACGATAGGGATATGCGCCCGTGCCCTTTCACATGTGGAAGGGACCGCAAATGATCGACCTCAGAACGGAACGCGTAGTTCTGCTCAAGCCTGTCCGGAGGGTGCGTTTCGAGTTGAACGACGTAGCACTGACCGCGCGGGAAGTGGTGGAGATGTCCGACGGGTCGGTGTGGTCGGTGGCATACCGCCGCGCGGACTACTGGAGCCACAACCCGAAAGCTCCGCTCACGGTGGCGTCCCAGTGCCGTGCGACCCAGACGTTTGCGGCGCACACCAACTGGATTCGCGGCATGGAAGCGCGGTTCATCACGCGAGAGCTTCCGGAGGTAGGGGTCTGATGCGTACTCGAATCGGAATGATCACGCTTGCCCTGGTCGCCATTCTCGGGGGAGTGGCTAAGGCTGAGGCTGAGGCGCGGCCCACCCCGAGTAAGGCGCGAGTGCCCTACGCGGCGCGTGTGCTCGCCGGAACGGCCACCTATCCGCCGTGCATCAAGCTCCGGGCGACCCACGAGGGCCGTATGTGGTTCACGGACATGGTGGGCGACACGTACGACGAAGGGAAGCGTCGCACGGTGACTCAGCAGATCCACTACGTCCGTGAAGGCTGCCGAGAGATGACCCGCTAGCGATTGACCGTAGAGGGCATGGGAAGCGTCACCCGGTATTCCGGAAAGGATCACCCATGCCCTACTCGGCCAGTCTCTAGAGGCAAGCTCAGAGGCTCGGAAAGAAAGGCGGGAGTGTGCTCACTCTCAAGACAGTAAGGGCGGCATTCCGGGGCCTGGACCCCGGTGAGTCGCTGTGCATCACCTTCCTTGACGGTGAGGTGATCCACAAGGGCACCGTCACCGGTATTGGCCACCGCATTTCGGCCCGTACGAGCATGGGGCGTCTTCACGAGGACATCCACGTAAACCGCGTGCTGTCCATGGAAGTCAAGTAGGAGGAGAAGCGTAATGGCTGAATGGCAGCAGGGTGGTTATGACGGCGTGCACTGCTTCGGTAGTCAGTGGACGGGGGACTACCGGGGATACGTGGTTCGCTCTCAGGACTCCGGCGACGGAGTTCCGGAGCGCTGGGAGGTCTACTCGTGGGACCACCTCACCGAAACGCATGTGTGGGTCGCCGGCACTTCGGACCTCGGGTCCGCAAAGGCGGCGCTGGGAAACATCACGCCCGGTGGGCACAAGTGCGAGGTGTTCGTCAGTCAGTACGTCGGGCACTGCCCGGAGCGGGCAACGATCATCAAGAACTACGAGGGCGACACAACGCGCGGAATTCTCCTGTGCGGCGTGCACATGCGCACGGTTCTAAGGGAACAGTCATCCGTTCCCGTGGAACGTTGGGAGGCCGTTCACGGGCCCATCACGCACGAATCCGGGCCCATCGTCGGTGAGCGTGTGATGCCCGCAAAGGCACCCGTGAAGCGCTCAGACTTCCTGTCTCAGCCCATCGTTTGGGGGGATGACTGGGGGAGCTACGTTCTCGGAATGAAGTTGGCCCAGGACGTGACGGCTGCAATCGGCACGGGAGCCGATGACTTCGTGATGGCTGGTGACCTGGTCATGTTCGACGGTACCGGAGCGTACGAAGTGGAATCCGTCGACGTCGTCGACATGCCCGACGGTAAGCCCCTGTACCGCTTCAACTGCAACGGCGGGGCAACGTTCGGGACTTACGAGAATCACGCCGTACCGATTCTCTACCTGCCGTTCTAGCGTTCGCTAGCGATGCAGCTTGGGGCACGGACGACAGGGATATCCGTCCGTGCCCCTTGCTCCGCCTCTAGAAGGGACAAGCGCATGGTTTACATGCAGTGCGGCGAGTGCAGTGGCCCCGTCAAGGTCACCGAAACGCAGTGGAGAAACGAACTCTACGTGCCCTGCCCGAAGTGCCCGGACGGGGGAGTTGACCTGATACATGCCCGCCGACACGCCGACGAGGACTGATCACTAGAAAGGGACGCTTTCCATGACGGACAGCACGCACAACCTGCCGGACCTGGCCCCCGTCCTCAAGACGGGTCAGAGTAAGCGCAACATCAAGAGCGCTGAAAAGGCGCTTTCCAGGATTACCGAACTCGGATGGGAACCCCTGGCCGCATATCCGGGCAGCGACACGCATTGGCGGGTGCGTTGCCTGCTGGGATGCCGAGACGGCGACAACTGGGAAGGCGTCATGTTCTACAGCCACATGCGACGTGCCCGGCGTCACGCGGGATGCCTTCCGACGGGTCTCCGGGAAAAGGCGATTGAGGCCCTGAACGCCGCTCGTCGTTAGTGGGTGAGCTTGGAGCGTGGTGGACAGGGATACTCCCCCGCGCTCCTTACTCGGCTACTAGCGAAGGGAAGGTAATGACGTACTCGCACATCGCGATTGGCCTTGATTCACTCGGGGCCGTGCGCGTGGACATCCTTTGGACGCCGGGGGAGGGAGACCTGGAATTGGTCGTCAGGGACCGGGAGACGCTTGTCGAGTACGGCGTATGGAGGGCTCTGGTAGAGCTGCCTCACACCCCGGATGCCGCAGTGCTCCACGCTGTCATTCGATCAATGCTCGGGGTCCTCTCCGAGCGGACGATTTGGGCGGCCTACGTCTACGACTTGGCCGGGCGGAACGGCTTCAACTGGGTACCGGAAAAGCTGGCAGCGTGACCATGGAGAACGAACGGACGGAGTTCGTGACGCTCGCAGACGGCGTCAAGTGCCCGTACTGCCCGAGCGGCCACTTCCAGTGGTACTCAAAGGTCACGCGAAATAGTGACGGGGAAGAACGGCAGTGGGGCTACTGGCGATGCGACCAGGTCCATTGGGGAAAAATGTCGTGGTCCTACACCCCGAAGTCCGCAGAGTTCCACGGGGGCCGTTGGGTTGTCATGGATGGGAAGGTCAAGGTTCTGAGGTACGACGCATGAGCGCATCCGTCCGGTGGGCCATAGACATTGAGGACACCCGCGCTCGCGCTAGGGCTGTCGCCGGCACTCAGGACCGGGGCGACCGTATGGCCGCTTTCCGGGAGCTGTGTGCCGAGCTGGGGGAGGCGGCGAACCGTTACGCCTGCCCGCTCACCGCTTCCCGTGCTCTAGTGCACGTGGCTGCTCGGGAGTTCGTGAGGGAAAGGAAAAGGGACCATGGCGGCTGAGTTCGTCTATGGCCAGTCCCGGACAGTCGGGGGCTATACGTGGTACTGCCAGCGACCGGGGGCGGTGTGGAAAACAGACCCCTGCATCGGTTACGAACTGGAGCGCCGCAGCGGTGACGGCCCAACGGGCTGGTATCTCTACGGCGGCTCGTTCTTCGGGGAGTACTTGTGCGGGCAATTCACGGAGGCTCTGAGTGAGGCGGCGAAGCTGATCGAACGGGGGTATGGGTGGTGACTGCGAAAGTCCTGATCCTTGACACATCCGAACTTCGCTCGGGTGACATCGTCTGCACGCACGGGATACGGGCCCTGCTGGAGAGCGAGCCGAACACGTTCACGTCGCGCAACTCGGGGACTGTCCGCACGGTCTACGCGTGGAAGGCACGCGTCCTGAACATAGACGACGTGAAGGAAAATGGACTCGTGCCCCTCGGGTGGCTTTACCCGGACGTGTGGGGCAAGGGTGAACACGGAGGGTGGGGTAAGGACTGGGACGCTGTTCCCACCTGGACCATCCAAGGAAACTGCCTCGCTCGGTGGAGTGTCGAGCGTGAGACGGAAGGGGCTAAGTAAGTGGTGTACATGGACGCCGGAATGATGGAGCAGGTCACCCGCTATCACAAGGTGCTGACCAAACACGAATCCATCATTCGTACCGCGCTCAGCGTGTACGTGGAACGGATGGAGGAGAACGCAAAGGCGTGCCGGGAGGCTTACGAGGCTGGCAAGGCGAACCCGGAAGTCAAGGCACAGCAGGACGCTTCGTTCATGACAAACGACGGCCTTCGGCACCTGGCTGCAATGTCACGCGAGAGTGCTGCGTCTGCCCGCAAGGCATCTGACGACATCCTCAACGCCATTCTCGGGCCGGAAGAGGACGAGAACAACGGGCAGGGCTGAGCTGCTTTGGTGAGGGCTGGGAAAGGGATATACCCAGCCCGATCCATGGACGCTCACACGCCAAGTGTGGACGTACTGACACAACAAAAGAGAGGATCGATGGACGAGAAGATGAGATATGAGCCGATGGCCTACGGGCCTATCGGCGCGGCTGTGAAGGCCGCTATGCCTCACACGGAGGCTGACCCCATCGGGGTGCATGCGGCTGTTCTGGCGCTGTACTCGGCGGCCCTCAACGGGAAGCTCGCGCAGCCCGACGGGCGTCCGGTGGTGGTCTGGACGGCCCTTGCTGGCCGCTCGATGGTTGGGCGTAAGGGATTCGCTCTGGCCACGGCCGAGACGATCCTCAACGACGCTATTGGGGAGTGGCTTGCCCTCCGCCGGCAGGGCGGCATTTCGTCGGGCCCGTCCCTGGTGCAGACCCTTTGGGAGACCGAGCAGGACTCCCTTACCTCCGAGGGAGGTTTGGACGGTCGCACACTCGTCATTGACGAGGAATGGCCGACCACGCTTCAGCTCACGAAGCGGTGCCCGAAGTACAGCGGCGTACTCCGTACCTCGTGGGACGGAAAGCGGATCTCTAACGTCACCAAGAAAGACGGGAAGCGCGTAGAGATCACGGTGAATGAACCCTCCCTAGGGTTCCATGTTCACATTCAGCCCGCGCTCTGGGCTAAGTTCATCAGCGCGACTGAGGCTCAAGGAGGCTCGTACAACCGGATTCTTCCGGTCATGGTCGAGCGGTCCAAGCGTCTCCGTCGACGGGACTACAAGGGCAGTCCGCTGGATGAGATCAAGGTCAGTGGCTCGCTCCGCCTGGCCTATGAGTGGGTGCAGAAAGAGCACCGACAGATGGAGTTGAACAACGCGGCAGCGGACCGGTTTGACGACATCAGCGCAGAGTACGAGGACGCGCTAGAGGAACTGCCCGAGGACGTGTCTTGCTACATCGAGCGGTCCGGGGAACAGGTCATGCGTGTTGCCTGTGTCCTCACTGCGGCCGAGCGAAAGACCGTGATCACGGTCAAGGCGCTGGACGCTGCCAAGGCATTCGTGGACTACTCCATAGCCTCTGTGAAGCAGCTCATCTCTCAGAGCAACGTGGTGAAGTCCCGTACGATTCAGCCTCTTGACGCGAAGATCCGTCAGAAGCTCGAAATGTACGGCGGGGAGATGACGAGCACGCAGCTTTACCGCGCGCTTTCCTCTCGGTACTCGGCTGCCCAGATTCTCAACACCGCCGAAGACATGGCAGACGTTGAGATCGTGGAACAGCGGCAGAACCGACCGGGGGCCAATCCCGTGCTCTTCAAGCTAGTGGAGATCATGCCCGAGCCGGACCCCGTGGAGGAGCCCGAGCCGCCCAAGGCTCCGCCTAAGCGGCGGGTGGCTGCGAAGAAGGCAGCACCCGCGAAGAAGACGACGGCCAGGGCGACGAAGAGCACCCCCGCGGGCTCGCCGCCGGCACCTCGGAAGGCTCCCGCTCGTAAGCGGGTGGCCAAGCAGGCGACCGCGTGAAGCATCGAGTGCGGTTGCGGCCGGAAGGCCGCTACCAGTGCACCGAGTGCCGAGCAGCGTTCACCACCGAGGGCAGGGCCCTGGGCGCGTCCTTCGCCTGCCCTGGGGTGCCGCTCGCTCATGGACATCCCTACGAGCGAGAGCATGTGTTGTACCCCTATTCGTACGACAGGGGAGATGGGTACGGACCGGATCGCCTCTGCGATGAAGTGGGCTGTCCTCTGTGTGTCGGTCACGCATGCGACTGTGATGTGTGCGCCAAGCAGATAGAGGCGCCTGCCCTTCACGTACTCATGGACAGCCAAGAACAAGGGAACCGCGATCGGTCCCCGAACTGGGAGAAAGAGGACCACATGGAAGACCTCAAGCAGATGCTCGACCAGGTCAAGGTGGGAGACCGAGTCACGGCCTTCGGGAAGACCACGACGGGCGCCATGGTGACCCGCACGGGCTTCCTTCTGGCTGAGCCGGAAGACATGCGCGCCACACATCAGGGCGCCAAGGTGGACGCGATCAGGGTTCGCGTCGGGGAGGAAGGCGCCGACCCCGCGAAGCGGTCGACCTGGGCCACGCTCATCCCCGGGCACGGAAGCATCAGGCCCGCTGAGGACCCGCAGGAGTCGAGCGACGCCCAGGAGCTGGAGGGCGACGCCGGCACTCAGGCGACCGAACTCGACTGGCAGTCGGTCCCTGCTGCGTCCATGAGGTACGAGGGCGTGTTCCTGTACGGCGGGAAGGGAACCAAGGGCACGACTCCGGGACAGCCCGTGAAGGTCCGAGTGGGTCAGAAGTGGTCCGGTCACCTGGAGCTGTTGACGGCCGAGTCGGGTGAAGTTGTGGTCTCGCCCAAGAACGTCAGCAAGATTTGGGTTGCCCAGATCCCCGAGGGCTGGCAGCCCGAGCCCACCGACAACGAGCACCAGGACGTGACCGAGCTCGGTCACGGCACCCCGGTGTACCACGTCGTTACGGGTGAGCTGGTGGGGCACTGGACCCCCCAGCGGTTCACGCCCATCAAGTAGATCCGAGCAAGCTGGAGAGGAAGGCGCCTTATGCCGAGAGAAGCCAGGTGCATAGAGGCACACAAGGGCAATTGCAGTGGCCCGGTGCAGTACCGGGAATCGCTCAGCGGTACCGGTCGCAGGATGCTGCGATGCGACGGGCACCACAGCCGGGCCCTCAAGCGCGCACGTCTGAATCACGCCTTCAGGGCCACTCCTCCGGAGAACTTCGACCCCGCTTACGCGGGGGAGCAGTGGGAGGAGCACGAGGGATGAGCGGCAGCCAGCAGACGGTGCAGCCGCGTCCGGGCCCCACCGTCATGCCGCAGAGGAAACCTGGCCGCATGGTCCAGGGACGCTACGCCTCTCTGTGCCGCAAGTGGTCACAGGGCGAGTGGAAAGACTGAACCAAGTTGTACGTACCGGGGGCTATGTGAAAGCCTCCGTGCGAGAGGGCCCAAGTTCCGCGTAGGGATATCGTGGAAACCGGCTCGTCCTATACATCTCAGACAGTTAGGCAAGAAAATGGCTCAGAAGGTTTCGATCCTGCTCGTGGACGACCTTGACGGCGGCGAGGCCGACGAGACGATCTCGTTCGGGCTGGACGGTAAGACCTACGAAATCGACCTCAGCGGCGCCCACGCGGAGGAGCTGAGGAAGTTCCTGGCCCCGTACATCGAGAACGGCCGTAAGACGGGTGGTCGGTCCTCCGCCGGCACCCGCGGGCGTAGCGCGGTGACGAAGCAGCGTGCGGCGGACGAGCCCAGCGCTGAGGAGCTGCGGACGTGGGCCAAGGAGAACGGCCTGGAGGTCAACGACCGTGGCCGCGTCCCGGCCTCCATCAAGGAGGCGTATGCGGCGGCCAACAAGTAGGAGCCACGCCGCACCACAGCAGTAGGAGAGCGGCCCACCCCTGAAGGGGTGGGCCGCTTCGCTACCGTGCATGCCGCGCGGAGTCGAACTGGCAGGAGTAGCAATGACTTTCACTGTTGGACAGCGAGTCCGAACTACCGTAGATGCGCCTGGCGCGTGGCCCGGGGTGTTCACCGCTCCAGCCGGCACCTCCGGGGTCATCGTTCGGGGCGCCCATCAGGGCGAGTACTACGGCGTCTTGCTGGACGGCGACCCTGACAAGTTGCCTGCGTCGTACGCTACTGACGAACTCCGTCCGGCCTGACCAGCTGTCGTAACAAGGGCCATCGTCTGGTGGCGACGGCCTCACCACCAGGAGCCAGCATGATTGATCAAAATCCCAGGGACCCACTCACGCCCGAGGAGCGGCGCCACGTCACACGCACCGCGTATGAGTACATCCTGATCAACCGTCGCGAGCTGTCGGGGTACGTGCACCCGGAGTCCCTTGACCTCACCTGGAACGGGAAGGGGCGTCAGCCGGGCTGGGTAGCCGACTGGATCGCATCCGGCAGGGACATTGACGAATGCCTCGTTCTCAACCCCGCCACACTCGCCAACCCGTGGCATCCGGACGCAGCGGCGGCACACGAGCAGCGTCGAAACCGGAATTCGGCCCACGAGAGGGAATCGTGACTCAAGGAACGGCAGTCATCTACCTGGGCACGGACGATCGGGTACTCAGTCCGGCTGACCTGGACAAGCTGACAACGCTTACGGCGTTTGCTCGGTCTCAGGGGTGGGATCTGAAGGGTGCATTCGTTGTGCCGTTCACCTCTGAAGCTCCGGAGCGTCGTAAGCGACTCCATGATGACTGGAAGCGCGGCCTCATTGATGCCGTGATTACGTGGGACCCCGATCACGGATTCCCCAGTGTCTGGACTGACGACTTTCCTGACCTCCTTGACTGAGAGGTGAGGGTGCTTGGGAAGGGGTGCTGAGTATGGTTCGGTCGGCTGAATGCGCGCGAGGGCGCGTGACGCACCTCTGGGGCGACTGGCAATACATCGGCATGAGGATTGCCCGTAAGTGCTCAGAGTGCTGGGGCGTTCAGAGGTACACGAGGAACGCTCCCAAGTGAGTAGCCTGGAACAACAAAAAGGCCCCCTCCCGGAAACGGGAGGGGGCCCTTTTGCGCTTCTCTCTACCCCAGGTGCACCCCTGCACCTAGTTCATGGACGGGCTACTTGCCCGACTCCCCACGAGCCTCAGCCTCAAAGGGGCTGTCCTCGTAGAGGGCTCGGAGGGTCTTGGTGTCCTCGTGGGAGGCCGCTACGACACCGACGCCGAGCAGGCCAGCGGAGGCCGCAACAAGCGCCTCCCACGGGACCTTGGGCCACACCAGGACGAGCGCCGGCACCAGGGCCGCGAGGACGGAGTAGATCCGAACGCCGTGAGCGGAGATGAAGTTGTTCATGGGGTTCCCCTTTAATTGAAGAGCATCTTCCAGGTGAGCGGGCCGGGATATCCGTCCGCATCGTTCTTCAGCTCCTTGTGGGCGAGCTGGAAAGCCCGGACCGCAGCTCGGTCCACCGCAGTCCACTGAGGGCCTGGACCCTGCTTGTAGAACTTCCCGTAACCCTTCTTTACGAGCTGGAGGCCAAGCGTGGTGACGTACTGATTCTTGGCGCCTGCCCGGAAGTAGTAGCGTCCTGGGAAAGCCGGAATGGACGGCTTGGGCTTCGGTGCCGGAGGCGGAGTAGATGGCTTGGGCTTGGCAGGCTTGAGATTGTCGCGAGTCGCCTTGATGTCCTTTCGGACAGCGTCCATATCCATCATCTTGCCGGGCGCAATACCTGGGTCCCACTTACCTGGGGAACCCCACTCGCCGTGACCAATGACGCTCTTCTCGGTCCAGCCGTGGAAATCGCAGATCGCTGCGGCAAGAAGCCGAAGGGTCGCGTACTGCTCATCGCTCATCGCGTGTGCACCGCTGTACCAGATCTCAACACCATAGAAGCGGGAGTTCCCGTCGGTGTTGCTCTCGTTGTCGGTCGGGATGTCCTTCTCAGCGATAACGGCTGCGAGTACGTCATCGTCGCCGGCACCCGCGTGGTTTGCGCGGCCCCAGCCGACGAGATGAATGGTGCCGTCCTGAGCAAGGCCGAAGTGGCAGAGCGGGCCAGGAAGCCCGCTGATGCCCGAGTACAGAAGCTCTCGCTGATCCTTGGAGTCCGAGCCCGTGTGGTGGACCATCAGGCCGTGAACGGGGCCCCACGCGCCCTTATGGTTCCGGTTGTGCGTCTTCCAGTCCTTGTATTCCTTGAACGGGATACCGAACTTCTTGAGCTGCGCAACAATCTGCACAGGAGTCATAGGGGTAGCCATTAGTCCTCCATAGGGTCAGGGGCCAGGCGCACAGCGGCCAGGCGGGCGGGGTCGAGAGCTGTAAGAAGCTGAATAAGCCGCGCGTTTTCCCGCTCAATACGGGTAAGGCGGTTCTTGATTTCGGTCAGGTCTTCGGCCAGGCGATCGGCCCTCTGCTTCTGGGCTTCCGCTTCCTCTCGCCAGACCTTCGCGGCACTCGTACGGAATGCGGCTACGACGATTACGGCAGCCGCTGCTACGGTCGCAATTGTCTGCCCCAGGGAAATCAGGTTGTTGGGCATGGAGCCTCCTTAGAAGCGCCTGACGGTTCGGAGGCGAGTGGAGTAGTTCGACGTGCCGTTGATGACGGAAGGGCCTCCGAGGTCAGAGAATGTGGGCCCGTTTGCCGTCTTCCGGGAACTGACGAAACGCATTTCGCCGTTGGCATCTGTTCCGACGTAGATGCCGCAGTGGTCAATCTGACCCTCGGTAGGGTCGGATTCGTCGGCATCGAAGAACAGGACATCTCCGATCTGGAGATCACTGAGCGAGGCCGGGGGAGCGCCGGCACTGGAGATCACGACGACACCGGGGCCGTTCGGCGCCATGTCTCGCGTCGTCCGGGGGAGGCTGATGCCGTCCAGGCCCTCCTTATAGACGAGGGGAATCCCGAGGCACCGTCCGAAGACCATGCGGACGTAGCCGGAGCAGTCCAGGCCGCCAGGGCTCGTGACGTTGCCGTGCGGGAAGGTGCGGGCCTCTCCCGTCCGGTAGGTCCAGGACGTGCCGATGAAGTCGTTCCAGTCCGACCCCTCGTAGCGGGTGCCGTCCGTGGCGAGCGGACCGTAGTCCGCCTGGCCGAAGATCCGCTTGCCGCTGAGCAGGGGGTCAGTGACAGTCGCGGCGCCCGTGACGAACATCCACGCGTACGCGAGGACATCGGGCGTCTGGTCTACGAGCCACGACCTGACCCGCTGGGCCAGGGCCTCACTCCAACTGCCGTCAAACGGCTGGTCAAGCAGCCGTACCCACGTGGAGTGAACGACGGTGGGCGGAGTTGCCCACTGGCCCGAGCGAAGCTTGAAGTCCGCGAACTTGGCGTTTATGGGAAGAGCAGAATTACCAGAGCTGGCGATGGCACGAACGCCGACGCGGCCCGTGGCGAAGGTGGCGTCAGTGGTGGTGTGCGTCCAGGTAGATGGCTCTGCGGTGCCGTCCTTCCATGCTCGGCACGAGAGCGCATTCCCCTTCTTCTGAACGCGGATATTCCACCAGTCATGCGGCTGGAATCCACTTCCCAGAGTGACAGCAGGCCCGAGAACGGTAACCGCGTTGTCTACTTCCCTCTCCAGGCTGAGTTGCACGTTTCCGCTGGCGGAGGAGAAGAGGAGTCGGGCACGGTAGTGGTTGTTCGTGTCCTGGTAGGCGAAAGAGACAGCGCAGCTCACGCCCGCAGTAACGGGCGTCTTGTCGATCGTCGCCTTCACGGAGACATCACAGTCCCCTATGCCGCTATCCCGGACGGATACGTGCCGGCTCACATTTGTGGCGTCGAGCAGGATGGACCCGACACCATTCGAAACCGAGTACAGCGAATCGGAGCCGTTGGCGTTCGACCAGACACCTCCGCCTGGGGACGGGCCCCAGCCGTTGGCCAAGGTCCGGGCAAAGGAGTCTGTGAAGGGGCGCTTCTGCTCGGTGAAACGCCGCGAAGCGCCACGGAGAACCACGGTCTTGGCGCCGACGGTGAAAACCGCGGCGACACCCTGAGAGTCAAGTACCTCAAGCCGCTGGGGAGTTCCTTCAATCACCCTGCGGCTGAACTGCTGGGGCTCCGTTGTGTAGGTAGCCGCTGTGCCCTGTACGGAAACAACGTTCGTCATCATGCCCCCTGAAGGTCAATTTGGATCGAGACGTAAGCGGGGGAACCGGCGACGTTTCGGATGGAAACCGCAAGGGCGTCGTTCGCCGCAGCAGTTGCGTTCTGAATAGTGGAAGCGGCAAGCCAGGTGGAATCCGTGGAGAGGGACAGGTCCACTGGAAGCAGATCCAGGCCGTTTCGCAGGGCGTTGATCGTCACGCCCGTACCGCCAGAGCGGTAGCCCCGCACTCCCACGACCTGAGCAGCCTTCGGCAGGGCACAGATCACGTACGTAGCGGTGCCGGCGGGCGCGGTGATGACAGCCCCCTGGGTGAACTGGGTGGCGGAGCCGGGAAGGGTCAGTCCCTCTGCCTGGACGGTGCCGCGAACGATCACAGGGCCGGTGACCTCCCCTCCGGTGGTCCGGTCAAGGAAGCGCTCCGCCAGCTGGTGGGCGTCAGGGTCCGAGGCGTGCTCCCGTAGCCGCTGGGCCACGTTGATGGGGGCCAGGGCCACACGGCCGCCGCCGAAATCGAGCCACACGCGCTCGTACCCCTCGGGGCCGTAGAAGGCGGCGATGTAGCCGTACTCGTCAGCCGTGAGTTCGGAGAGAGGGGCACCGTCCTCCTCCGTGAGATCGGTGAGTTGCGTTGCTGCCGCAGAAGGCCCGTCCCATACCGTCCCCACTGCATGAGGCACACGGGTGCCGGTGGCGTCCTCGGCTACGCTGTCGGCAGTTCCGCCGAAAAGATTTCGTGCCACGCGGCACCTCCAAGTAATGCGGGGTATCAGTTGCCAAAGGTGCTTGCCTCATAGACCCCGGAAACGGTGAGAGTCGACTTTGAGGGAAGGGTGCGGAGGTAGTCCATTCCTTCAGCCACACTGGCGGTGTTGGGGTAGTTCAGATAGGCGACAGTCTGATCCGTGGTGCTCTTCAGGATCGTCGCGGTGATGTCGATGAGATTCGGAAGCCCGCCGTTGTTGTTGGGGTTTCTGATGTACCCCTTCAGGACCTGACCTGTTACGCCGGATGCGGGTATAGGGATAGTGAGACCCAACTGGGTCTTGCCGGGCTGGAGCACGACGCCCCTGTCTGCCCAATCGCATGTGATGCTGGCCGAGAAGTGGACAGTTCCGGGGGCGATCCAGCGCCACCGTCCAATGCGGTTGACGAGTTCTACGTTGGATACGGCGTTGACGAATCCAGGTGTGTAGGAGCGAGACTTTCCGAGGTCCCGAGTCGCCTCGGTTCCGGTCCGGCCAACGAAATACTCGGTCTGAGTGTCGCTGTTGTTGTTGTCCATATCGACAGCGAAGGTTCCGCGGGGAAGCATAGAGACGCCAGGCGAGGCGTTCCACGGGTAGGCGACCCGTCCGGGAACGTCAAATGGCATGCGATCAGAGAGGGTAACTGGCCCGTTGCTGGCGGCAGCATCCACCTCGTACAGAGGCATTTCCCAGATGCCGCCTACCTGCCGGCGAAGCGTCGGGGGTATTGGGTTAGCCGCAGCGGTTCCCGTCAGGACCACCAGATTAACGGCGCTCTTGGCCATATCTGCCTGAAGCACAATCAGATCCTTGCGGGCCTGAGTGGTGCCGTTGCTGGCAATCGTGACGGAGTGCGTGGAAGTCAGTGTGTAGTAGAAGCCGCCCACCCACGCCTTACCAGGGCCGATCTGAACCGTTCGGCCGTTGACAACGGTTGCGCTAAAGGGCAGGGCAGAGGCTGAGTAGGACGTAGCCGTCAGCAGGAAATCCACTCGGTCACCGGCCCACATTCGAGCCATGGACTGCCACTGAGTCTGGGAGACAATCTGTGACCCGCCGTTGGCATTGTCCGCATTGAACGGATAGCTAAGTTCTGCCACGAGGCATCACATCCTTGACTCAAGTCGACGTAGCTTGCGCTGCATTTCGGAAACCGTCTTGTAAAGATTCAGGGGTTCGCCCGTGCCCTGTTCTCCCACCTTCGGGGAAACGTCCTGAACGTTGCCGGCGTCATCAACAGACACGACGACCTCACGGACTACGTCTGTGTACTCGGTACCGTCCACAGCAACAGTGACGAGATCGCCCACGAAGTAGTGCTTGCCGAACTGGCAATCGGGAGTGTCGATCGGGTAAATCTGAAAGTTGCCCTTGCGCTGGCCCTCGGTAAGAGCGCTCGCCGCTGCCTCCTCCACCACGTTCATGTAGTAGTCGGTGGCAATCACCTTGGCGTCCTTGATGGCGTACACAACTGCGTCGTACTCGGGATCGGTGTCCGGGTCGCCTGCGGCTACGGCATCCGCGTACGCCTTCTTTGCGTTGGCCAGTTCCTGAGTCCACTCTCCGCCATCGGGGTTCGTGCCGATGTCCTCCCATCCGTTTTCCAGGATGGTCGTTACCAGTTCGGCCCCGCCCGTCTTTCCTGCCCTCAGGGGCACGTCCCGACGGTCAATGAAGGTCTCTATGGAGAGGCCCCATTCGGCTTCAGCGCTGCTGTCTACCTTCTGCCACACAAAGCGCTGCTTTCCTTCTCCCTGGCAGCCGACGATGGCGCGGGTGAGCTTGGGTGCGCTCAGGGTCCAGATAACCTCACGGAGGTTTCCCAGTTCCGCCGAGAAGCGGACCCGCTTAGAGAGGTCGCGGAACGGGAATACCTTGAAGTCAATGCTCTGGGTGTTGGCGTTGTAGATCATGCGATAGCCGATGCGCTTTGCCTCGCACCACTCTTCGAGCTTGGAGGAAATCGGGTCGTACCGAAGGGAGTCCTTGATCTCGGCTCCGACGCCCACAGGCTTGGTGCCGAAGCTGATCTTGCTCATCCGGCGGTCCGCTACGGCAGATGACCCCAGGTTGGCACTGACGAGGTCCCAGGCGGCCCCGCCGGCAGACTGCTTGACCGTGTAGGCGCTGGGGCCCTGGTACTGCTGGCTGATGCCCCTCGTGGGCGAGGGGAGGGCCAGGCGGCGGGTCGTCAGGCCGTTGTGGCACTCGCCAGCGATGTAGAGACTTCCCGGGCCTGTGTGCTGCAACTTCGTCCAGTACTTCTGGTAGGTCTCCACCTGTCCGGACAGAAGGGGGTCGGTGACCCCCTCTTGCCAGATGACGATCCCGCCGCCCTTCTCGATGAGCCGAGACTGAGGCGTTCCGTCCTTGATGAGGAGCTGCCAATGGCCTACATGTCGGAGACGTACGGTGAAGTCGAGCGAGAGCCATTCATCGATCTCGCCCACTCGCTTCATGTTCTTGTCGAACACCTCAACTCGGTAGCCCAAGGAGCCTCCCCTTATATGAAAGATGCGTACCGGGGCTGAAAAGTGAGGACGACATTCGCCTTGCCTGACCCGGTTACCACGGAAACGGATGCATTAGAGTCGCCAGGTTCGACCGACCAGAAGACAGGGTTCGTGTCGAGCCTGGACCAGTAATTGGTGCCTAGGTTGTCCTTCACGGTCTTCTTGCCGGGGCGAGTGTCGATCGTGAGGGTTCGACCGAATGGCACGAGGTCTGAGCCGTCAGCGGGCGGAGACGCCTTAATGGTCTCGCCGTATGGGCTGGTGAGATTGAAGCTCTTGATGGGCCCGGAGAGCTTCCATATGGGCCATGCCTCAATGTCGCCAGGGTTGGTGATTACCAGGCTTTCGCCTGGACCTCCCATGACACCGTCAGAGATCTTCACGGGGAAGAAGGCCGCGGTGGTACTGAGTAGCGGCTGGCCGGCACCGAAGTCCCAGCGCACGGTTTCTGACTGATCCGCGTAGAACCATGGGTCCAGGGCACTGAAAGTGAGCCCGTACTTAGCCCAGGTGAACCCCGCTGCGTCAGTGCCCTCGGAACCCTCCATGCCCCCCTTGTAATAGGCGCTGAGCTGCCGAGTTCTGCCGCTTCCCTCTGTGAACTTCAGCAGGCAGTAACCCCGCTTTGGATTGAGCGCCTGGAAGAGCTTCCGCTTCAGCCCGTTCACTGTCTGACGGTCAACGCCATGGAGGTGAACGGGAATCATGACCTCCCGTGCCGAGGCACGAGCAGATCGGTAGATCGCGCCATCCAGATTGGGGGAGTCGTCGGAGAACAGAGCGAAGGGCGGCATATCCAAACCCGTAGCACCGGGCTGCATAAGGATGGTGGGCCACTCAGGGCCGTTGAAAACGGTCAGGGGGATTTCCTCCCCCTGCCCGTTGTGCCCGACCACAGACACGCTCGTCCGACCCCAGGGAACTGGTGCCGGCGGAGTGGGCGTGTTGACGACAGGCGCCGCTGACCGAACCCCTACAGGAATTGGCATAGAGACTCCTTACAGGGTCGTATACAGGGCCTCCGCAGTCTGGAGAGCCCTCATTACGGCCTGAGGCGTCGGCTCGTTGCGAGCCTCATGCACGTGGATTTCGTACTTCTTGCCGTTGAGGATTGCTTCGGTCTCCTGGTTGTTGAACACCCGCTCACCGCCACCGAAGGCGACGAGCTCGCGGCCCTTCTCGCCCACCATGGCAAGCCCTGGAGAGGCCGAAAGGGTCCCCGTCGCATATCCGGTGTTGCCAGCAAGAACCGACTGCCAGCGAGAGCCGTAGCGGTTTCGTGCGTAGTTCAGGCCGGCATAGATGTTGGCGAGCGGATTGACCGAGGTCCCGTAAAGCTTGGGACCCGTGTTGCGGAACATCCCTGCATATGCATCGAAGGTAGGTCCAATTACCTGCATGAGGCCGACCGATGGGTGTCCGGCGACCCAGTTAGAATCCCACTTGTTGACGATGTTCGGGTCTCCGCCGGATTCCATGTTGATGCGGTACAGGACCGTCCCAAGAGCAGAGCCAGGAAGGCCGAGCATCTGAAGTGCCTGAGCCGCAACAAGACGCCACTTCTCGGCACCTCCGCCCTTACCGGTCGGCGCCACAATGGAATCAAAGTCCGGTACCTCGGTCGTAACCTTGGTGCCGTCCTTGAAATCAAAGAGCCCCTTAGTGTTGGGCATTGCTTCCTGAGCGTTCGACATGAACCCGTCGTAGACGCGTCCGGCGTAAGCCATTGGAGAGTCCTTGACTTCCTTGACGGTCTCAACCATCCCGATGAGGCTGTTGTACGAGCCGGAGACGATGTCTTCGATGTCGCCAAACACATTGGAGATGGCGTCCATCGGGTTCGTGATCGTGTCCCAGATGGCGCCGAGGGAGTCAGTGACACCGCCCCAGAGGCCATCCCAGACCTTGCTCAGGGTGTCCATGGAGAAGACGTGATTCAGGTAGGTCTCACCACGGTCAACAATGTTGCCGCTGCCCTTCCACACGTCGTTCCAGAAGTGCTCTCCGAGGACTGGGGAGAGCGAGCCGCCGAGAATTCCGGCGACCTGTCCGACGCCGGATGGCACCTTCTTGAGGAGCGTAAACACGTCCTCAGTCATCCAGTCGTACATTCCCCGGAACTTGGCAGCACCTGCCGCACCGCCGATGCCGGCGGAGACGTCTCCAGTCCGCAGAACCCCGCCCTGAATGCTGCCGCCCAGCGGATCGGAGGACCCGTCGAGCTGCATCGTCTGGAGCATGGCGCTTCCGATGGGGGCGATGTTCTGAAGCTCGATCAGTTCCTTGATCTGGTCCAGGTCGAACTTCCCGCCGCCGCCGTCAGTACCGCGAGCGTGGCGGCTGATCTTCCCTCGGATAGCCAGAGCGTTCCAAGAGTTGATCGTGTCAGGGCCGATAGCCTGAGTTACCTCAGGACGAAGAACGGCCTCACCTGGCGACAGAACCGCCGGGATGGAGTCCACCCAAGGCGAATAGCCAGGGAGGACACTGGCCACATCCGACGTGCGCATAACGCCACCGCGGGCCTTCTTCTTCTTCTTTCCGCCTGAACCGCTGCTGCCACTACCAGGAGACTTGTTCCCGATGCGGCCAAGAGCGTCGTCCAGGCCATCGCCCTCGTCCTTCGCCTTTTCAAGGGCCTTCTTCAGGTCATCAACCTGCTTGGTAACGTCCTTCAGCGACCGGCTGTTGAGGAGTCCGATGCGGCCCGCGAGCGAGCCGGCACCCGTGCCTTGTCCAACCTTCGCGTAGGCGTCGTCAGCAGCATTCGTGAGCTTCTTGAACTCATTGATGATGTCCGTCAGACGACGCCGATTCAGGGTGGCTGTACGGCCAGATGTGGACGACGACATGGCGCCATCGCCAATCTGGTCAGCAGCCCTCTTCGCCGCGTCCCGGAGGTCATCGATAGACCCCGTGACCCCGCTTACGCGCTTGCCGTCCAGGTTCCCAACACGGGTGTTATCGGAGGTGATCTCCTTGCCAGCACCCTGGGCAGCAGACTTGAGCTGATGAAACTCGGTGCTGAGCTTGCCCAGATCCTTGCCGTTCAGGGCGTCGACATCGCCCTTCACTGTGCTGAGACGCGAGATCACGTCACGGGCAGCCTTCTCGACCTTCTCCACCTCCTGGCGGAGCTGGTCCAGGGAAGTTCCGTTGACCTGCTGGGCCTGCTGCTGCACAGAGTTGACCGCCTGGCCCGCCTGAGTGGCGGCGCCCTGAACCGAGCCAGAGCCGTTGCCGGCGAGTGCGGCAGTGATCTGCCGCATGCTCTCTCGGTTGGTCTCGCGCAGCTCGTCACGGAGCCTGACTGCCTCGTCCCGGGCCTCGCGGATCTGGTCCTCAAGGGCCCGGATCTCCCGCTGTCCGTCCTGGACGCGGCTGTCACGGCCCATGAAGCCATCGAGAAGCCGCCTACCCGTCGTACGGTCATCACCGCTGCGGTTGGTCGTCCGCTGCTGCCTGTACGCCTCACGTCCCGCCTGACGAACGTCGCGACGAGACCCCCCAGCAGCCCGAGCCTCAGCACGGGCCTCCCGAGCTGCACGGCGCTGGGAACGGAGGTCCCGCTGGCCTTCGTAGCCACGAACGCCCGCACGTGTCAGGGCAGCAAGGGGGGTGAAGGCGCGGCCGACGAGCCCAGCGGCCTTGCCGAGCACCTTAGACAGAAGCCCAGCAGCGAGAATCAGCGGACCCCACTGAATAAGGAAGTCCGCCACTGGCCCCGCCAGATCGGCAAGCCCGGACTCCTCCAGCCACGTTGCAGTCCTGTCCAGCATCGTGAGGAAGTGCGAGCCAGCATCAAGGAACTTCTCAAGGAAGCCATCTACCTTAGGCGCCCACTTCTTCGCCAGACCCTGGATCTGGTCCAGAATCCCGTTATCCCCGGCAATCTGATTACCCAGCTCGGTATAGCGGTACTGGCCGTTCTCATCCTCCCGGATGAAGAGATTGCCCAGCTCGAAAGAGGCTCGCTCCTTCATCTGCTGAAGCCGTCCAGTAATCGTCTGGCTGGTCATGGAGGCGGCAAAGCCCTTGGAACCGTCACCCTTCTGGCTACCCTCGTACTTCTCCGGGTTCCAGTAGTTCAGCATCGCCTCAGCGATCTGCTGACCAGTAACACCGCCGCCATCCTTAGCAGGCGTACCAATGACCTTCCACATTTCAGTGGAGTTCTTGAATCCCAGGAGCTGAGCAAGCTCAGCAGCCGGCATACCCGAGGCCGCCGCAAGCTGCTTGACATTCTTAGTCGGCGCCCGGTCCATATCCATGATCATGTCCATCGCGTACATAGCGCGCTGGAACTGCTGAGGATTGAGGTTACCGGCACGGGCCATCGAGTCACCGATAGCCATGATGATGTCCGTGGTCTTCTCGGCCGCCTTGTCGGCCGCCCTGGTCCGCGTAGAGGCGTCCGTGCTGTACCAGTTCTTGTCTGCACCAGCGACCGAACGAATCATCTTCATTTGGTACTCGTGCATAACGTCGATCGAGAACGGTGTGTCGATCGCGTATTCCTGGATAAGCCGCATCTGCTCAGCGGAGGAAGCCTTAGAGACTCCGGCAGAGCTCAGACCGAGCTGACCGAGAAGACGCTTATCCGCGTTCTCGACACCGATAGCCGTCAGTGCGGCGCCAGCACCAGCCAGAGGCATGAGGAACCGGTTTTGCAGAATGTTGGCAGCTTCGTTGATGGACTGGCCGACCTGATCAAACCACGTTCCCACTCGCCGCAGCGAGGTGCCAGTCTTAGTGAAATAGGACTGCGTAGTTTCGTTCGTGGCGGTGATGTTCCGGTTGATGTCCCGGATACGGTCCCGGAGGTCCGTCATCGTCCGCTGCTGTGCAGCAATCTGGCCCTGAAGTAGCGCGCGCTGTTCGGCGGCCTGCTCTCGCAGAATGGCGACCTGCTGACGGGCTGCCTCTCGCTGTGCGGCTACGGCCTGGCGCATCGCCTCTCGCTGGGCGGCCAGGGCCTGGCGGGCCTGGCGCTCAGCCTCGCGTGCCTTCTCCCGCTCAATGCGGTCATGCTCGCGCTGCGTCTGGGCCAGGAGCTGGCGGCGCTCGCGCTCCAGGCGCTCAGCGGCGGCCTGGCGCTGCCGGGCAGACTGCTCCTCCTGGCGCACCGTGTCACGCAGTGCCGTACGCGTCTCGGCGGAGGTCTGCTGAAGCAGCTTCTGCTTCTTCTCCTCGGCCTTGCGGTACTCGCGGAAGCGCTTGGCCGCTTCCTCGCCGTACTCCCTCGTGATCTGCTTTTCGATCTTCTTGAGGGTCTTGGCGGTGTCGACCGCTTCCTTCTCGACAGCTTCCTTGGCCTTCTTCGCCTGCTTCTGCGTCTCCTTGGGGAGGCCGGCGAGTCCGGTCTTGACTGCCTTGGAGACCTCCTTGGAGGCGGCAGAACCAATCTTGGCCATCTCGCGAGTGATCTCGGTGCGAAGTTCCCTCAGATCCTTCTCAAGAACCTTGGGCACGATCTCAACGAAGCCGGTGCCGACCTTGATTGGGCCGCGCGTCCCTTCAGCCATGGAACCCCCTAGGCGCTATGCAGCCGCCCAAAGAATGCATCGAGTTCGCGTGCATCGCTGAACTGTGGCTCTGGATCGGTCTGCGGTGGCTCCGGTTCGCCGGGCCGTGGAATCGGTGGAGGAAGCTCAAGGTCCCTAGCGTCGGATTCATCGACGTTCGCCTTGAGGAAGAGGAAGTTAGATAGCTCAAGCGCGTCGGAAACACGCGCGAGCATGTAGTTGCTCTCAGGCCACTTGGCTCTTTCGTCCATGGCCATAAGGAGAGTTGAGCGACCTGGTTTGCTCATGAGAGATGAGATCAGGACGCCGATACGGCGAAGAGAGAGCCGTCCGTGCCAGAGGTCCAGAAGGTCTACGTTGAAGAACTCAAGCAAGTCCGCTTCGAGTTCGTCAGGGAACTCCTGGATGACGCGGACGACTGCCATCAGTTTCCCGAGTCGTCGTCCCGGCCCTGGGCCTCAGACATCTTCCGAGCAAGCTCGGCGAAGTCCTCGATGTCTGGAGCGGTGCCCAGGTACGCGGCCCACTGGTCCTCTCCGAGGATGAGCTGAGTGGCAACCAGCTCGTCATCCGTCATGAGAACCTGAAGAGGGAACTTCTTCGGGTGCTTCAGCTTGAAGGTGAGCCCGCGGTGCTCAAACGTGGCATAGCCGTCGGTCGCCTCAGCCGCAGCCGCAGCAACCTTCTTGGCGCCGTTCTTCTTCGGAGCAGACTTCTTGTGAGTGGACATGGGGCAACTCCTTGGGGTGGGTGAGAGAGAGTGCCGGGGACATAACCCCGCCCCGGCTCAGGGAACTACTTACGCGCCAGCAACGATGTCGTCGTTGGTGAGGACAAAGCCGAGCTTGCCGGCGCTGTCCAGCGCTTCAATCGTCAGCTCGAACTTCCCGTTCTCAGTACGGGAAAGCTGGATCGCACCACGGTCAGAGATCATGGCTCGCGGAATGACCACACGGTTCCGGATGGCTCCCTGGTTCCAGTCCACAACCAGGCTGATCTCCTTGAGATCAGGGGTGGACGCAAGGTCGAGCTTGAACACGCCAGTTCCAACCGGAGTCGGGTCATTCGACATGACCTCAACCCACTGGGCTCCCCAGAAGAGCTCAGTCGTCACCTCATTGGTCTCCTGGAGCGTGGCCTTCACGGAGAAGGACGCCGAGGTGACGTTGTAGAGAACGGCGGTGGCCGACTGCCAGGCATTCACGGGCTGGGTCTCGATGGCGGGCGTAAGGGTGACTCCGCCCTCATCGACATAGCCGAGAGCCTTGTAGCCAGTAGGCGGGGTGTCAGCAGTACCAAGGTCAGCCGGCACAGTGAGGCTTTCCGTGGCAGGAGCAACGTAGATCGAGCCGTTAGGCGCGAACCGAATCTTCTTGGCGTCATTGGCCATGGGGCCTCCAGAGGGCATAAAGAAGCCCCCGAGAGGGGGCGTGCGGGAAAGGGAGTTTTAGGCGGCAGTGAAGAAGACGGCTACCTGGCCGCAGTAGACGTGCTCGCGGGAGGAGTCGTCGGGGTCGTACTTCGGAGAATCGATCTCCTCCACGTCCAGAACGAGAGCGCCGCCAACCGCAGTGTCGGGAAGCTCCTCCAGGAGCCTTTCCCGTACGAGTAGAGCGAGATCGATGGCCTCCTTGCGGTCCATCGAATAAGCGGCGTACTCCACGTCAACACGGTCCATCGCATCACGTACGACGCGAAAGCCGCCCATGTGCTCCAGGTAGATGGCGGTTTCACCCGTGACATGGTTTGTGAGATCACCGAGAACCGATCCTTCTGGGATCTCCGGAACGGACTTCAGGTAGGTGATTAGGAACTCAATGGGATCGATCCTCATCAGTCGATCCTCGCTTTCAGTAGGGCTCCCTTGAGCCAGTGCCGGCCTCTCACCCTTCGGCCCCGGGGACTGGTGAACCCGCGCTCTTGCAGCATCGCGTGACGGGCACGAGGGTGGCCCTCGATGACGATGCCGCCGTACCAGCCGCCTCGGTCCATGTAGACCACGGCGTCAATCTGGCTCCGAATCGAGTTCCAGGAACGGCCGTTGCGGGGGCGTCGGGGAGCATCGCCCTTGGCGTAGGCATCCACGCGCTTCACGGCGAGGAGAAGAGCCTGACGGGTACCGGGCAGGCCGTATACCTGCTGCTGCCACCCTTGGTGAAGAACGAGCTTGGTACGGGCGTGGGGCTTGGTCACCGGAGAGCCCTCCAGGCGGAGAGCTTCAGGTGCCGGCGGGACGTGTAACCCCACCGTTCGGGCTCTCCGTCCACCTCGTAGAAGTGGCCCCCGAGCTTCACCCTGTCACCAGAGGCGACGACTGCTGTATGGGGGAGGAACAGGGAGAGCCGTTCCTGAGACTGGTCACGGGCAGGGCTGAAGCTTTCGTACGTCTTATCCGGCTGGACAGAGGCAGTGCCCTCCCAGACCTTCACGGCCTGGTCCCAGTCAGGGCGGGAGGTGTACGCGTTCGTAGTGGTGGGCGCCCGCCAGACCTCCACGGGATCAGTCATGGAGTACAGCAGGCCCCCTCAGGTCGAGAACGGGGCCTTCCCTGCGAAGCGTCAGGGTGCCGACAGCTCCACGGCGCCAACGCCCCTGCCGAAGGCTGGTCCTGGTAGCGGTTGAGAGCGTCTGCGCCGAGCTGGCGCCCGAGAACGTCACCTCAACCTCACCGACGCGCTCCGACTCCACACCGGGAGACAGAGCGAGCCAGCGGATCACCTCGGAACAGGTGATCGCTCTGAGGGATGCTGGGGCAGCCTCATAGCCCCAAGAGGCTGTGAGGGCCACTGCGGATTCTCCCCAGCCGGCATCACGGGTCAGCTGACGACCGTTGAAGGTGTAGTCCGTGACCGCCTGGCCGTCGACCAGGACGGCCGAGACGGTGAGGTAGGACTGATACCGGGCTGGTACAGGAAGGGCCGAGCCACCCTCTGGGTAGAGGGTGATGGTCTGGCCGCTCCGCCTGTCCAGGTCCCGTCCGCAGTAGTCCTCAATGAGGCCCGTAACGTCCGCTAGGAAGGCGGAGACGCGGGCGGTTTCATCTGCGGCGATGGGCCGCCCAATACGGGCGGCCACATCATCGACGGAAGCCAGAGGCAATGCGGGCCTCCTTACGCCACGGCGTTGTGCGTCGAGATCAGAGCCTCAACGTTCTGAGCCACAACAAGCTGCTCCGGGCGGATCACCTTCGCGTCGTAGATGACGCGGCTCTTGATGGCGTTGGTGAACTTGGCCTCCGGCTGGTACGCCTGCATCTCCGCGAACGGGACAATGAGCGAGACCGCCGCAGTCGAGCCCATGAACATGTCCACCGAGCTGAAGTCCTGGTGACGGTTCTTGACCAACTTCTCAGTGGAACGGGTGTGAGAGCCCAGGGTGTTCGCAACACGAACCGGGACACCGAGAATCTGACCGATGACGCCGGAAGGCATAACGGCGCCCCCGCCGAAGTGCGAGGCGTCGATGAACTTCGGGTCACGCAGCAGCGCAGAACGCAGCTTCGGGGAGATGAAGAGGAAACGATCCTGCGGGGCACCCTTGATGTCCAGCTTCTCAAGCATCTCGACTACGAAGTCGTAAACGCTGATGTCAACGCCAGCGGTAAAGTCCGCATCAACAATGGCGTCGATCTTCCCGTGCAGGGCCGGCAGACCGGAAACGGTCGCGTTGCGGTCCTCGGTGCCGTTCAGGTCCTTGCCCGCGACAGCCGCAAGCAGGGTCTTGGCGATGAGCGAGTCAAGGGTGTTGGCCAGAGTCCGGGCACGCTGAGCAATGAGGTTGCTCATCAGGTCAATACCGGTCTTGGTCTGGAGCTGGTGAAGGTTGTCCAGCTCCAGGTGGAACGAGCTGCCCTTGGCAACGGTCATCTTGATGTACTCAAGCTGAGCGCGGTCAGCGGTACCGACAGACCCGTAGGACTTGACAATTCCCTTGTCGGTCACCGTGTCCACGAAGTGAGGGATACGAACTACGTCGCCCTCTCGCCGGAACTCGCCTTCATACTGGCGATTCACGATCTCCGGGGAACCGAGAACAAGATTGTCGTCCAGGTCCTCAAGGAGCTGGGCAGTCCAAATCTCGGGGATGAAATGGCCGCCAGCCGCCTGAAGCTGGCCGGCACCGGCGTTGTTACCGGTCTGAGTAGTAAAGGTCATTCAGTACCTCTTTTGGTCAGAGGTCCCCCCGCATCAGAGCGTCAAGCTGGCCCTTCTTTCGGGCAGCAGCGATTTCCTGGGGAGACATTCGGGAGAGGGCGTCACGGCCGAGCTGACCGGCGGCATAGCCCCCGGAATCGCCCTGACGACCAAGGCCAATCCCCTGGGCAAAGACAGGGGCCTTGGGCGGCTGAGGAAGAGACGACACAAACGTCTGAATGGCCGAGGTGTCCGGAGAACCGTCAGCGCCAATGAAGCGCTGAACATTCAGGAACTCGGCAGGCGGAAGAGTCACGCCAGCAGTGGCGGCCTGAACGCGAAGCTCGGCCTCAACAAGGCGGGAGCCGACCTCAGAGAGGGCAGCATTCCGCGCCTCTTCCCGAGCCTTCTCAAGTGCCTTCTCTGCGTCCGTCATGGACGCTTCCTTGAGCTTGGAAAGCTCAGTGCGGGCCTCGTTGAAGTTCTTTTCGTTCTGGCGAGAGAGCGACTTCCAGCGCTCCACATCCGCCTGAAGCTCCTCAACGGTCGGGGCCTCGGTGCCGGCGGAAGTCTGCTGGTTGGTCTCGTTGTTCTGCGTGGTGTCGTCCATGGGAGCCTTCCATTTCGGTGGCATCAAAAAAGGCCCCCATTTCGGGAGCCGTCCGTGTGCAAAAGGTGGGTTACGCAGACTTGCGGGCTGCGTTACCCGAGTTGCCCTGAGGAGCCTTGCGGGCCGCCTTGTTGGCGTCCTGCTGGCCGTTAGGCTGTTCCGGCTGAGGTGCCGGGTACTTCTTCGCCAATTCCATTGCGTCCTTGGCGTCTTGCTCCCGCATAACACGGAAGCGCTCAATCTGCTGCGGGGTGTATCCCGCATCAAGAAGGAGCTGGTCTCTTGGAACGCCGATCATCTGAGCCTTCAGAAGGGCGTCATAATGCTGAGCCTCGGTGCGGTTCTCAGGGTCACGCCAAATGACCTCAGCCCCAAAGGCGTCAGCCCTCTTGTCACCCATAACCCGGAAGGCCAGGCGCATTACGCGCTCCCAAGCCTCACCGAAGTGCAGCATTCGTTCTCGTGCCTTGGCGATGAGTCCCGCCTCCGCAGAGGTAATGGACTCGCCAGAGGGCGCCGTACCGCCGTTCAGTAGGAAGTAGTGGAACGGAATGCGGCTGATGCTCGCCATGTGCTGGACGAGCATGTTCGTCAGGTTCACGTAGTTCTTGAGGTCTGCTGCCTCGAACTGCCCGAACTTCACGTCGGGGCTCTCCGCCTGGAGGAGCTTGTCAACGGCGACCTTGTACGGCTCGATGGGGCGGCCCTGGTCGTCCTCCTGGATCTCCAGGCCGGTGACGTACCGCTGTGGCCATGCCGCGTACTCAGACGCCACCAGGGCGTCAGAGACGGTCTTGTTGATGGCGTCCTGAATCGGGATGACAACTGAGAGGTCCGAGAGGTTCGGACCAGTCAGACGAGAGCGATTCGGGATCGGTACTACAGGCGGTTCGCCAAGCGGGTTTACAGCGGCCTTGTAGTCGCCCCACTGACCCGCCAGGCCGTTCCCGGTATAGACGTGCCCGTCCCACCAGAGAGTGACGAACTCGCGGCCCCAGTCGTCTGTAAAGAACTTCGCCGCGGCCTCAATGTCCCATCGACTTCCGGGCTTGTACTGGACAACGACGTTCTCAGCACTCTCGATGCTGATCGTCGGCTGGCCGGCACTGTCTGCCCACACGACCGCGTATGAGACTCCGTGGACCATCGCGTCCAGGTGGGCCGCGTTCGACTCAGCGTCCAGATGGTTCCGCTGCCAGATCTCCCGAGCGTCCTTATCTCCACCTGGCTCGTCAGTCATCTGGAACCCGTCGATGAACATCCGCTCATTGACGCTGTCCACGATGAGCCCGCAGAAGTTGTCTGACCACTGCTCGAAGACTCGGCCAAACTCAGAGCTGTACTTGGCCTGAGCGAACATCATCTTCTGATGCTTGCCGTCGTAGTAGTCGGAACAGAACCGCAGATAGGTGCGGCGCCTGAGCAGCTTGCTATGTAGCCAGTCCACCCAGCCCGAAGGCGAATTGGGTGGGGACCCAACGTCAATATCGGTCAATAGCTACCACCCCACTACTCGGGACCTCCGAACCTGCATGCGTCCATCAGCAATGGCGTCAGCTCTCGCCTCCAGGGCGAGCACGGCACATACGGCAAGGTCAATCTTCCTTTTGGATCTCGGGCTGTCCTTCTGGATCAAGGTTCCTTGAGGAACCTCGCGAGTTACGGCGTTCAGGACGTGCCGGCTGAGCCGGTGGTCTCCGTCGTGCTTCAGGTCACCCACCATCGTGGCGGTGCGGAAGCGTTCAACCGCCTGCACCATCCTGGTCGGCTTATTAGTCCAGAACTCAAATACGAAGTCCTCGCCGTGCTCGATCGCCCAGCGGCCGATGTTCTCCTGCCAGTACGGCGGGTCGGCGTAGAACCATTCGACGCGATAGCGGCGGAACGTTTCTGCAACCGCAGCCTCTACGGATAGAACGTCGACTTCCCAGTCATCAGGAGCCTTCTCAGGACGCTCCCAGACACCGAGGACGAATAGCTTGGCGTCCCTCAGGCGAACTCCTACAAGTCCTGTGGCGTCGCCGCGGATCGATCCATCAAAGCCGACCGCGATTTGATCGCCAGGCTTAATGGGGTCGTCCTCGTCAAAACAGGCGTCCCACTCGCTCTTGCTCATCCAGCCGTCCGAGGATTCAGCGATCTGGTTGAAGAAGAAGCGACAGTAAGTTGAGTCCGGAGTCGTCCGGTCGTAGAGAATCGTTCGGGTCAGGCCGTCAATATCCGCCCACGAGGCATCTCCGTAAGCCTCCACAAGAGACGCGCGTACGGATGCCTCATCGCGGATGTCCTCCACCGCAATCGAGCCTTCGAGACAGTCATAAAGCCAATAGCCCTGTGCGACCATTTCTGACTCGTGGATGATCTGAGCTACCGAGTCCTCATTGGGGTTATACGCGTTCGTCGTGCAGACCCAGCGAGAACCGGCCTTAGTC
Organism: Streptomyces sp. NPDC057854; assembly: GCF_042797055.1. NCBI lineage: Bacteria > Bacillati > Actinomycetota > Actinomycetes > Kitasatosporales > Streptomycetaceae > Streptomyces > Streptomyces sp. NPDC057854. Next base: position 79,376 of record NZ_JBHVMF010000016.1, on the reverse strand, counting down.
GTCTTCTCGATGTTGCGCTTGAGCGTCTGGTAGAAGTCAGGGCCACCGTTGGAGCCAACCCAGTGGTGCACCTCATCCATGAGGCAAAAGGTCGGACGATTTCCCTCGTTGGTGCGGCCGGCAGTGGCCTTTGGCTTGATGCTTCCAGGCTTGCCAGACTTGAACTGGACGATCATCTTGCCGATGTCCAGCCCGTAAATCGCTTCGGCTGGAGACTCCGAGAGCATTCCTCGGATCATGTCCATCGTCTGTTCCGTCTGGTCGAGCGCAGTGGCGCCAACCTGGACGACAGGCAGGGGGACAGGCTTACCTACGGGAAGGCCGAAACCGTCGAAGTGAGAGAACCGACAGGGCCCTAGAAACTCAACAATGGCGAGGGCCGCCAGGAGAGGCGTCTTACCCCAGCCCTTTGCGCGGCGGAGAGTGGCCGCACTGTACGTCCAGGTCCCATCAGGGTTGATGGCGTAAAACCAGAGCACGAAGCGCAATTGCTCAGGAGTGAACTTCCACGGCTCACCGGCCGTATCTCCGTCCGGCTGAACAATGAACTTCTGAGCCCATCGGATGATGCCGTAACCAAGCGTCTCGTTAGGCTTTGGAACCCCTGCGGGCAGGTTGCCTGTCTGCAAGGATCACCGCCTATCTAGGAGCCGTTCAGCAGCTTGTAAAGCTCCTCATCCATATCCATCTCTTCGGGCGTCTCAGGGGCAGCCGCGGGCTCACCCTCGCCGGGCTTTTCAAAGGTCATTCGAAGCCGGGCGCGATCCTCAACCGTGGCGCCCCATTTGGCGACGCGCTGACGAATCTCACCGGCCAGCTTGAGATCACCGAGGAAAAGGCCGTCCACGAGCTTCGTCGTGAGTTCGAGCTCAGCCCAGTCGGTCTCTGTCCAAGCCGCTGTCTGCGGGGCGGTGCTCCAGGTCTTCCAGAACCGTCGGGCTCCGCCGGTCGTGACGCCGAGGGCCTTGGGCAGCTCGCGGCCGGGCTGGGCCGCCGCCGGCAACGTCTGTGCACTGGGGTGCGCGTTGCGCCGCTGGGCGTTCTCCTTGGGTGCGGGGCCTCGGGTCATCGAAGCCTCACCCCCGACACGTCCACGTCGTACAGGTCCGCCAGGTCCTCAAGCTCAAAGAGGGCATCCTGACGCCAACTCCGCTCGCGCTGGGCGCGGTTGGGCTGGTCAGCAGCTCGGAGGCGAGGGCCCTCGGGCTCCTCCTGGACGTCGCGCATTGGTGCATCACTCCTAGTGCGGTAACAACATTCTTGGAAGCGGTCGCATCAGAGGGGCGGCCCTGCTAACGTCAGTTCCACGCCCGATCGCAAGGCCGGGCGGTGCTCCCCGCACACGCGGGGATGGCCCGGATGCAAGGAGAGGGCGCACATTGCTCCCCGCGTAAGCGGGGATGGCCCGCGTTACGAGCAAAGGCCAGTTGCTCCCCGCACCAGCGGGGATGAGGAAGGCCCTCCTTCGGGAGGGCCTTCTCCTTTTGGTCTAGCTAGCAGGGCTCGAACCTGCGGCCTTCCGCTCCCAAAGCGGACGCGCTACCAACTGCGCCATAGCCAGAGGTACCCGCCGGCAGGGTCGAGCTGCCGTAAGCGGGCCTGCGCCGATTTCCCCGGCTCTGTATGTCCGGGCCACCTCGTATAAACGCCAGGGTGCTTGCAGCCCCCGCATGCCCCCAAGTCGACCTGTAGGGCAGAGGCTAGAACTGCGACTGCTGAGCCGGTTGGACTCGAACCAACGACTCAGGGATTAAGAGTCCCCAGCTCTACCAACTGAGCTACAGAACCAAAGTGGCGGGAGCGGGAGTCGAACCCGCGGCCTCCGGATTATGAGCCCGGCGCGCTACCGACTGCGCTATCCCGCTAAGCGGCCAAGGAACGAGGCGGGGACTCGAACCCCCGGAGGCCAACCACCTGATGGCGTCAGGCGCCGGCACCCACCGGCCTGCCTCGTTCCCTTGCTGACATGGCTGGACTCGAACCAGCAACCTCGGGATTAACAGTCCCTCGCTCTGCCATTGAGCTACACGTCACTGTGATACGGAAACCACGCCGTACCCTGCATGCCCCCGCTGAGACTCTTACGCGGCCGTGGCCGCTGGTCCCGGAACTCGCATGCTTCCCAGCTCCAAGCTAAGCCCGGTGTTTACATGATCCGGGAACACGCACGGGAAGAGTTTAGACATAGGAGTAGGACCGTGAATCACTCCTAGAGCCCCCTGCCGGATTCGAACCGGCGACACCCTGATTGGAAGTCAGGTGCTCTGCCCAGGCTGAGCTAAGAAGGCTTAAAGGCTTGTCCGCTATCGAAGCGGAGCCGCGACCTGATCCCACACGATCACAAGCCTGTTAGGCGCGTTACGGGATTCGAACCCGCGCCACCCCCTTCGCGGGGGAGTTCTAGGCCGCTGAACTAAACGCGCGTCTCGTCCGTCCCCTGATCAGGGGGAGTTTCAGAGACAGGGGAGCTACCCCACTTGGAGGAGGGCGGGGCCGCCTCGCCCGCTTTGCTTTATCCCGCTCAGCTCATAGCCGGGAACCCTCTCGTTGACCATCCTGGATTTGAACCGGGGACAACCGCCTTATCAGGGCGGTGCTCTAACCAGACTGAGCTAATGGCCATTACTGCTGCCGGCGATCCTTCGCCGTCTTCTCTCTGTGGCAGCCCTTGCAGAGGGTCTGCGCGTTGTCCAGGGTCCAGCTGCCGCCCTGGGCGATGGGGAGGACGTGATCGACCTCCAGGCCCTCACGCTCACCGCAGCGGACACACGCGAAGCCGTCCCGAGCGAGAGCCCGCGGGCGCACCTGGCGATCCCACAGGCGGCGTGCCGGACTCCGACTCACGTTCCTGGCGCTCGTACGGGCCCAGGCCCGCTCAGGTGGTGCGTGGGTTTCACATCGACCGTTTCGGACGGTCCGTCGCACGCACCCCAGGACGAGGCAAATGGAGGCAGCTCTAGGCACGACCACTCCCCTCGTTAGATCAGGTGTTCGAATGAAACCAGGCAGGCCGGTCGGTAATCCGGGTACTGGTGGTGACCCCGGAGGCTTCTGATCTGGCGCCGGGGCCACCGCCCCGCCTGAGCTCTACCTGGGCGGCTGACCGACAAGGAGACCCATCAGGGGGGGAGTTCTAGGGTGGACATGAGACAAACGGAATATCTCACTCCAGGGTTCAAACCTGTAAGGTTGCTGCAAGTAACCAACCAAACAGTCTCTAACTGAACTCTCACTAAGTAAGTACGTGTCCTGTGCCGGTTCGGCGGACACGTGGCGGCACACTTGAGACCTGGATCACATCCGAGGGGTAATTCGATGTGTAAACGGCCCTCGGGCCGGTAACATGCCTCGAACTCTCACGCCCCCACCCAGCCAGAGAGTGCCGCACCTTAAGCGCCAAACTGCTTGAGCTTTAAAGGAATGGGAAATGAGACCCGCTAAGCTCCCTGGAGACTCTGAGCTTCTGAGGTTGGAAGCCGCCGGTCTTACCCATGCTGAAATCGCCGCTCGGTACGACGTTAGCCGGCAGGCTGTCACGAAGCGCTTCAATCAAATGGACCGGTACCCGCGCCAGCAATTCCGCGATGTCACAGCTGTGCTGCCCTGGGACATTTCTACCTATCCGGCCAAGCATGAGATCACGCACAACGAATCGATGATCGGCCTCCGGGCGTTCCTGCTTCAGCAAGCGGGTAGCGAGCTGTCAGGGCGCCACACCCTGGCCTTGCGCGTCTTTACGTCCCACGTTAAGGCTGGAGAAGTTCTGGAATTGGACCCTGTCCAGGGCTTGCGCTGGGTGCAGCGGGACGAAGTGAGAGACGGATCACTGGTGATCCGCTGGCCGGAGGGCGTCCCCCAGGACGAGCGGACGGCCATGTTCCGTCTTCCCGCAGCCCAGAGCCCCCCCGCAGGGGAAGCTACCGAAGGGTAGTCGCGAGGGAACCGCACAGGCCCGGCAGGGTATGACCTGCACGGGCCTCTTTTGGTTGTAGGGCCTCAACAGTCTGTTGAGTGTGATCTAGGACACGCCTTTTTTCACACTTGCTTCACACGTGAGCAGGCGTAACCTCGTGTCACGGGCGATCGTTCGCACTGCCGTTCGAACGCTCTGGAGGTTCAGCACGAGGCAAGAGGGGGCGCGGGCTCATGGTGTTGGGGATGTCTGCCGGCCAGTGGCAGACCCGTGAGGAGCTGCGGGCCGCCGTACGGGAGGCGCGCGTGCTTCATCGGACGGAGGTCTACCGGTCGGAAGCGCTCAGGGTCGCTCGCGTGGTCACCCTCACCGCAGGTACGTACTTCATCGTCACCGAGGCTGGGGGAGTGCCGGGAAACGACGCGGCGGCGCTGAAGCGGATGAGTTCAGAGCTTCGGGCGCCCTGGCGAAATCGGGTTGTGGAAACGGACTCGTACGATCACCCTCATCGATGGTTCCCGATGTCCACTAAGTTCTGGGTCCACGTGGTGCACCCGGAAGCACGATTCGAATGGGAGACGAATGGGCGACCGTTTTTCTGTGCTCGCAACCATGGCAAGGTCCGTCAGTCAAGTCGAGCAGTACGAGAAATGCCCGCAGCAGTATCGGCTACAGCGGCTTGAGCGGGTCAAGCCCCGTCCTGCTGCGTGGTCTCATCAGGGGTCGGCATTTCACGGTGCCATTGAGACGTACGAGGAAGGTGGGCGAAGGCTTGCCGCGGATCAGGTGGCAGACCTGTTCCACGACGACTACAGCCGACGTATCAATGAGAGCCTTGCCCAGGAGCCCAACCTGGACAGGTGGTTGACCGCCGGCACTGACGGTCAGTCCGACATTGAGGCGCGGTACGTCCTGGGGATGAGCCAGGCAAGGGCCTATGTCCAGTGGGCGGAGAAGCACGAGCCCGCCATCTGGAAGGACTCGGCTGGCAGGCCGGGCATCGAAAGGCACTTGACGGCGGACATCGGGGGTGTCACTGTCCAGGGCTACGTGGACCAGCTCCTAGAGCAACCCGACGGTTCAGTCCGGGTAAGGGACCTCAAGACCGGCTCGACCAAGAGCCGGTTTCAGCTCCAGACGTATGGGGTCCTGGCGCGCAAGGTGCTCGGGGTTCAGGTCAACGATGCTGATTGGTACATGGCCAAGACGGGCGGGCTTTCCAGACCTGTGGACCTGACCGAGGTCACTGAGGAACAGGTTGCTGAGCGCTTCGTCAGGGTGGACCAGGGCGTGAAGGCGGGGGACTTCCCCGCCAAGCCCGGGTTCCACTGCCGATTCTGCGATGTATCGCACGCGTGCTCAGCTAAGCGGGGGTGAAACCTAGTTGCTCAGGGATTGTTGTTGGCATATGCTGACACTAGGTGGAACGGCCCCTTCCGGGCCCTTTTTTATAGCAAGTAAGTTGCCTGTTGGGTGTCGGTGTGAGCTGGAAAGGAAGGTGGGCCGTTGTTTTCTCTTGCGCAGTCGGTAAGAATTCGGGGCGCCGCGGGCGAACCGATCCCTCACACCTTCAAGTCGCTCAGGCGACTAGAGGTTGAGTTTCGTCGCTCGGAGCTGTCCCTAGTGGTTGCCGGCCCCGGCACGGGTAAGTCGCTCTTCGCTCTGTTCCTGGCGATGACGGCGAATGTGCCCGTGCTGTATTTCTCGGCGGACTCCAGCTCTGCGACCCAGGTGTCTCGTGCCACGGCCATGATCACCGGGGAGGACGCAAAGACCATCAAGCACGCCTTGACGGAAGGCGACTTCTCGGAGTACGAAGCGGCCCTAGGTAAACGCTGGTGGACGCGCTTCAACTTTTCCGCCAGGCCGACACAGCAGGAGATAGAGCTTCACCTTCTGTGCTATCTGGAGGTGTACGGCTGCACGCCTCACCTACTTGTGGTGGATAACGTTACGAACGTTGATACCGGAGCTGTGGGCGATGCGGAGAGCTTCACATTTGGCTTGGAGGGCCTGTGCGAATATCTAGACGACATGGCGCGGGCCACAACCGCTCACGTTCTCGGTCTCCACCATGTAACTGGAGAGCACTCGGACGGCCTGAAGCCAATTCCACTGAGCGGGGTCAAGGGCAAGGTGCACCGTGTGCCGTCCCTTATCCTCACCATCCACAAAGAGGTTGACGGAATGAATAGCCGCATCCTTAATGTGAGCCCAGTGAAGAACCGCGAGGGGTTCGAGGATTCCTCCGGGGGAACCTTTGCCAGCTTCCGCCTGAACCGCTCAACATTGCGGTTGGAGGAGCTTGATGAGGAGTTCCCCGAGTCTCTTTCTGCTTAATTAGTTGCCTCTTGGGCGAGGAAGGCGTAACTTGACGATGGAAACCACGGTGGCGGTTCAGAACATCCGAGGCGGCTTCAAGGCTGAGCGCGAGTTTGGGTTCGCACTCGAAGGACGATTTCCCGGGCTGGACCTGTCGGGAGTGGACACGGAAGGTGTCGCCATTGTCGTGGAGATCAGCGACGCCAGGCGCCTGAACCTGCACCAGCTTTCCCGGGTACTCGTGGGGGCCGCCAAGGGCGGAGTGAAGACGGCAGTCATCAACTTCCGGAACAGGGGCCTTGTGCAGGCAGTGCCGCTGTTCAACCTCTTCGCCATGGTGGACGAGAACACCCGGCTCAAGGAACTGCGCAAGCTGGAGGCGGCCATCAGGACGGGGGTCTGATGGCCGAACCCCGCAAGGGCTATCGAGAGTGCACGAAGTGCGGGAAGAACAGATCTGAGAGGTTCTACACCTCCTCTCGGGGGAAGGTCTGTTCGTCCTGTCGCAAGTCGAGTCGCCGGCAGGCATCGCGCAACGCGCGAATCCGTACCACCTACGGGTTGTCTGCCGAGGACTATAGGCGCCTCTTAGAGGCGCAAGGGGGAAAGTGCGCGATCTGTAGAGAGACGCGCAAGACCAATTTGGCCGTGGACCACTGTCATAAGACGGAGGCGGTTCGCGGCCTTCTTTGTGCCCGCTGCAACGGACAACTCCTAGCTCGGGGGGCTAGGGACCGTCCAGACGTACTCAGGCGGGCCGCCGATTACCTAGAGGACTATCCGGCCTGGAAAGTCCTCGGACCTCGCTACACATACGACAGAGGGAATGAAGATGTCTGAGGCCAAGCGCACGATCATCACGCAGGAAGTCACCGAGACGAAGCAGGTGCCGGTGCCGGCCGTCACGCTGACCCTGACCATCGAAGAGGCAGAGGCCCTTCACGCCGTGGTGGGCAGCATCAGCGGAAACACCAAGGCATCTCCGCGCAAGCACACGGACGGCATTTACTACGCGCTTCAGCGGGCGGGGATCTCCACCGGCGGGAAGCGGGTACAGAAGCAGATCTCCGGATCTCTGCGCTGGCACAACGAGCCGCAGTCCTTCTCTTCCCCCTACAGCTTCTGAGGGCGGGTGCTTCCATGAGCGACACCTACACGGGATCTGACTTCTCATACTCCCGCCAGTGGCGCGGCAATCACCACCTGTGGCAGGCCGCAGCTCGAAAGTATGACTTCCCGGTGACGCGCTACAAGGTGGGTCCCAATGGTGAGCGACAGCTCATCGAAACCACCGATCGCTGAAGTTCTGGCCCGCTACTACGGGTTCTCCACGAAGGCGACGAGGGGGCGAGTGAAAATCGCTTGCCCCCTCCCTTCGCATCCGGACTCAAACCCTTCAGCCTCGGTGGATCTCGATAAAAACCGATGGAATTGCTTTGCGTGCAACCTGTCGGAGGATTCCTATGCCGTAATCATGAGGGAGGACAAGCTTGGCTTCACTGAAGCCAAAGAATTCGCACGTGCCGAATTCGGTGGAGACAGCGAAGAGGTATCACGAGGCGTACCAGGGAAGCCCGGCCGAGGCGTACATAGCAGCTCGGGGCCTGGCAGAGGTCGCAGGCAGGTTCGGCCTGGGCTACGTCGCTTCGGCGACACCTGGGCATGAGCGGTACGCGGGAAGCCTCTGTATCCCCTACATACGCCCTGCCGGCGGTGAGCACGGAGTGGCTACCTGCCGATTCCGCTGCATCGCTGACGAGTGCGTGAAGGACCCCAGCAGCGGCCTTTACCACTTCCAGGCGGGGGAGAAGGAGCGGCACGAGGGCCACGGCAAGTACATGAGCCTGCCGGGCGACCCGCCTCGGCTCTACAACACGGCGGCCCTGATCGAGCCCAGCCCGGTTCTAGTCGTTGTTGAGGGGGAGTTCGACGCACAGTCGTGGACCCTCGCCGGCATTCCTGCCGTTGGCGCTCCGGGCACTGGGACATGGCGCGAGTACTGGACTCCTGCACTGCTCGGCTACGAGGTGGTCTATCTGGTGGCCGAGGACGAACCCGGACTCGTCTTTATGGACGGGCTTGCGGCTGAATTGCCTAACGGAAAGGTCATCAAGATGACCGACTCCCGGGACTCCAATTCCATTCTCATCAGCTCTGGGCCCGAGGCCCTGAAGAAACGGATCGGCCTGTGACTTGGACTATCGATGACAAGGTCAAAATTCAGGTAGGCGAGCACACCGGAAAGCGGGGCCGCGTTGTCAGCATCAACGCGGGAGGGCACTACCCGAATTACGTCAAGGTATACGGCTCCCCCGTGAGGTACGTCTGGTACCGAGACAACGAACTCAAGCCGGTAATGGAGCTGAAGTCACCTAAGGCGGTTGATCCGGTTGATCGCCCTGGGCATTACACGTGGCTCCCGAACGGCCTGGAGGTCATTGACCTCGCCGAGCACATGAACTTCAACCGAGGCAACGCGGTCAAGTACCTCGCTCGCGCTGGGCGAAAGTCCAAGGCAACCGAGATAGAGGATCTGAAGAAAGCCAGATGGTACATCGAGCGGGAAATCTCGCGACTTAGGGAGGCGTGACGTGAGCGCAACGTGGGCGATTGAGGCGACCGATGAGAAGGCTCTTGCGGTCCTGCGAGAGGTCGTTGCGGAGCGGCCCGAGTACGTCTATTCGTGCCCGGAGTACATGGCCGCGGGTCGTCACATGTCCTGCTTCTACGCGCACACCGATGAGGAGGGCGCGCTGGTGAGTGCCGGCTGTGTGGTTGGGGTTGTACTCAACCGGCTCGGTATGCCCCTTGAGGAGTTGGCAAAGGAGGAAGGGAGCGGGGCGTTCTCAGTGATCACCCGACACTTCCCGACGATTTCCGGACGTGTGAGGGATCTCCTCCACGACGTACAGATGAGCCAGGACAGCGGAGACCCGTGGGGGCTGGCTTACGCAAAGGCGACGGGGAAGACCATTTGAAGCGTGTAGTTGTCATATCGGACCTTCAGGTTCCGTACCACGATCCTAAGGCGCTGAACAACCTGATCAGCTTCATCGGGGAATACCAGCCTGACGAGCTGTACCAGATCGGTGACCTGAACGACTACGAGACTCCCTCCCGCTGGAACGAGGGAACGAAGTACGAATACAGGCAGCAGGTCAAGAGCGATTCGGAAGTGACGAAGCGCAAGGTTCTTGAACCGATCCGGGCCGTCTACGACGGGCCGTTTGGAATCCTTGAAGGCAACCACGACCTTCGGCCACGAACCTACCTCTCCACCAAGGCGCCGGCACTTGCCGAGTACGCCGATGACTTCCACTTCTCCAAGCTCCTGGACTTTGACGGCTTCGGTGTGTCACTGACCCCGCCGTTTCACAAGGTGGGGCCGGACACCGGGCTTATCCACGGTCACGAGATCAAGGGGCTGTCCAGCATCGCAGGCACGACCGCCTATGCGCATGCGAGCAAGGCAACCATGAATCTCGTCATGGGCCACACTCACCGCCTGGGCGTCCGCCGGCACGGCCCATCGCATCTCGGGGGAATGCGATGGGGCTTTGAGGTCGGGCACGTGATGAACCCGCATAAGGCTCAGTACCTCGGCCCTGGTGCAGTGGCGAACTGGCAGGCAGGCTTCGGCATTCTCTACGTCGGTGACCACGACGTATCCCCCTACCCCATAGACATTCGCCGGGACGGCTCCTTTGTCGTTGAAGGCGAGCGCTATGGGCAAATCGTTCGCGGCGCCAGAGGGCGCTTCGCAAAGAAGGGGGTTACCACGTGACTGAGATCGACTGGGCTCACGTGGCAGGAATTGCCGACAAGACGGCACGATCCATCGCATCGGCGTGGAGTGTGGTGGAGAAGGATGACGTCAAGCAGGCCATCCTTCTGCACGCGTACGAGCGTCGGACTCTCATCGAGAAGAACTACAGCGACACATTCCTCTGGCAGTTCGCGAAGAAGGCAGGCACCCAGTACGCCTCCAAGGAGCGAGACGCCCGAGACGTTGAGGATGGAAAGTACTACTACACACCTGACGAGGCGAAGATGGCCCTAGCCACATTCGTCTACTCCGATGAGGAGCTTGGCGGAATGCTGGGCAAGCAGGACGACCTTCTACTCTGCCGCGTCACGGACAACCTTGTCTCCGCCCGTCTCGACGCGACTATTGCGCTCAACCGACTGCCCCAGAAGACGCGTGAAGTTCTTATGCGCCGGTACGTCTACGGAATTCCTCCGAGGGACGACACAGAGCGCAAGGCAACCAACCGCGGGCTCGATGCGCTCGCACGTCAGATGAACCGAGATCTACGGAAGGCCACTGCATGACTGAATTCCCCACCGAGACCGCCCGGACGGTCTATGAGCGCACGTACTCCCGCGTCAAGCCGAACGGCCAGCAGGAGACTTGGGAGGAAACCGTTGCCCGGGTGGTGGACGGCAACCTTGCCCTTGTCCCAGAGCGGTACATCGAGGAAGGGGAGCGGGCCGCACTGGTGGACCTGATCTCCACCTTCCGGGCTCTGCCGGCGGGGCGGCACCTCAAGTCAAGCGGCGTCAACCCCTTCGCCCTCAACAACTGTTGGGCGGCAGGCTGGGAGGCGACCAAGCCCGAGGAGCACTACACGTTCACGCTCCTCCGCCTGGCCGAGGGCGGCGGTGTCGGCGCCAACTACAGCAGCCGCTACTTCGAAGACTTCCCCGAGCTGGTGATCCCCGTAGAGGTCCATGTCGTCTGCGACCCGGACCACGCTGACTACCTTGACCTCGTAGAGGCTGGGCTGATCAGCACCGAGTACAGCCACGAGTGGACTGGGGCCTACCAGGTCCAGGACAGCCGCGAGGGCTGGGCGGAGGCCCTGGGAGACCTCATACGGACTGCACACGACCCCACGACACGTCACGCAGCGCGGGTGTACGACGTGAGCCGCGTACGGGCCAAGGGGAGTCCCCTCAAGCAGTTCGGGGGTACGGCCTCAGGGCCCCTCCCGTTCGGGCAGATGCTCCAGGCCGTGGGCCAGGTGCTGAACGGTGCCCACGGCCGGCAGCTCCACGGCATCGACGCTATGCAGATCGATCACGAGATCGCGCAGTGCATCGTCTCTGGGGGTGTTCGCCGGTCGGCCCGCATGTCGATCATGCATTGGCGCGACCCGCTGATCTGGACGTTCCTGCGGATCAAGGCGGGAGGGGGCCACTGGACTACGAATATCTCCGTTGAGATTGACGACGACTTCATAGCCCTCCTCCATAAGATGTCCTCTCCGTCTATGCCGATCCTCCGAGAGATCGCAGCCGGAATGCTTCGAAACGGCGAACCCGGTATCTGGAATTCGAGCCTCACGGCTGCGGGTGAGGTTGATGGGACCTACACCACGAATCCATGCGGGGAGGCAACCCTTACCCCTTGGGAGCCGTGCAACCTCGGCTCCGTAAATCTCGGCGCGTTCGTGGACGAACACGGGATGATCGATGATGAGGGGCTTCGGGAGGCGCACAGGTACCTCACCCGTTACCTGATTCGTGCCACCTTTGCCGAGGTGGCTGATCCGAAGTCTGCCGAGGCTATTGCCAAGTACCGGCGCATTGGGGTGGGGCATCTCGGCTTTGCCGACTTTCTTGTAAAGCTCGGTGTGAAGTACTCCGAGGCATCCCGCGAGGGGATCGGCTTTGAGCTTGATGTGATGGCTCGGACCGTCACTCTTGCGGCTCAGGAATACGCAAATGAGCTGCGGATCCCTGTTCCCATCAAAACGCGCGTGATTGCTCCTACGGGAACCACGAGCAAGCTGGCCGGCACCAGCGGCGAGGCCGTTCACGCACCGTTTGCCGCGTACTTCAAGCGCCGCATCCGCTTCTCGGACCTTGAGCCCGCTGAAAAGGCCCAGGTCGAGGAGTACCGGCGTAAGGGGTACCACGTGGAGCCGGACAAGTACGCCGCGAACACATCTGTCGTCACCATTCCGACCAAGGACCCGCTTGTTGATACGGGGGGCGAGAACTTCCAGCATGCTGGGGATCTCACGCTTAAGGACATGCTGTCCGTCCAGGCGCTTTACCAGGAGCACTGGGCAGACCAGGCAGTCTCTTACACGGTGAACGTCGACCCTGAGGCTTACTCGGTTGACGATCTCGTTAAGGTCCTGGTTCCCTTTCTTCCGAGGCTCAAGGGAACCACGATCTTCCCGGAGCTTTCCTTTGAGCAGCCGCCTTATGAGCGGATCACAAAGGAAGAGTACGAGGAGCTTGCGGCAGCGGTCGGCATTGAGACCGCGGACACCTCCTACGACGAAATCTGTGCCTCGGGCGCCTGCCCTATCTGAGGCGCCTCTCTGCATTCAGTTTGTTGCCTCTTGGGCAACCGGCTATTACCCGGAGCGAGCTAAGTGAGCTTTCCGAACCCGTTCGATGGCCCCTCTCCGTGGGGCGAAACCGACACTCCAAAGGAGATCCCGCCTATGACCCAGACCACCGCGAACGCCACCTCTCCGAACAAGTTCAAGATCGGCCTCACCTTCAAGGCCGCTGCCGGTTATGACGCTGAGTGGATCACTCCCACCGTCTACGGCGAGACCGCCGAGGAGGCGGCAGCGGGCGCGGTGGACCTCATGAAGGCCCTCGCAGACAAGGGTGTCATCGACCTGGCGGCCCTCGCCGCGAAGAAGGTCCGTGAGACCCACCAGCCCACCGCCGGCAAGGGCGGCGGTTCGGCCCCCAAGACGTTCCAGGGCGGCAAGGTCCAGACGCAGCAGAGCGCTTCGGCTACCGGTGACGACTCCTGCCCGCACGGCCGAACCCTGCGAGAGGGCCAGGGCGCCAAGGGTGGATGGGCCGCGATGTTCTGTAACGCGCCGAAGGGCTCGCAGTGTGACCCGCTCTGGCGGCAGAAGGACGGCTCTTTCTCGTAAGAGCCGACCGTTAGTCAAGGCACCCCAGGGGGCCGAGGATTCCTCGGCCCCCTTTTCCTTTGGAGTCATCCAGTGACAGAGATTTCTATTCGGTCTGACGTGACTTTGAAGCTGGTCAACATCTCAGCTAATGATGCGCTGGTGGCTAAGGCCGCCCGAGTGTCGACCATTGGCAAGCAGTCGGCTGCCGACGAGCTGCCCACCGAGGGGCTTATCAACTTCCTGATGCGGGATCGCCATGGCTCCCCTTTCGAGCACACCTCTTTCACGTTCCTCGTAGAGGCTCCCATCTTCGTGGCCCGCGAGCACATGAGGCACCGTGCCGGCTGGTCTTACAACGAGGAAAGCGGCAGGTACAAGGAGCTTGAGGGCGTCTTTTACCGGCCTGCTCCTGAAAGGGCTCTGGTTCAGGTAGGCAAGGCCGGGGCCTATCAGTTCACGCCTGGGACCGATGCGCAGAAGCACGTGGTAAAGCGAGAGTTTTACTCGGCCTACGCCTGGGCCTTCCGGCTGTACAAGGAAATGCTTGATCAGGGCATTGCGCGTGAGATAGCCCGCATGGTTCTCCCGGTTGGCCTCTTCACGTCGTACTACGCGACGTGCAATGCGCGAAGCCTCATGCATTTTCTGAGTCTTCGCACTATCTCCGAGGACGCCAAGTATCCGTCCTTCCCTCAGCGGGAAATTGAGATGGTCGCGGAAGGCATGGAGAAGGAGTTCCGCACCTTCATGCCTCATACCCATGCCGCCTTCGTCAAGCACGGCCGAGTAGCGCCGTAAAGGGGGTATGGGGGGATCAGGAAACTACTTGACCTTTACTGCTGCCAGGGGGGAGCAAGTAGGGGGTACCGCGACGCGGGGTTTGAGGTGGTGGGTGTCGACATCGCGCCGCAACCACGTTACCCGTGGGAGTTCGTACAGGCGGAAGCGATTCAGTTCCTACTCACATATGGGCACCGCTTCGACTTCATCCACGCCTCACCGCCGTGTCAGCTATACAGCAAGACACAGCGAATCATGCAGAACGACCACCCAGACCTTTTGGGCCCAACCCGGGACGCGTTGAATGCCGTAGGCGTCCCCTGGGTGATCGAGAACGTAATGGGTGCCGCACCACAGATGCAAGATCCCGTACTTCTCTGTGGCGCGTACTTCGGGCTTAACACCTACCGGCACCGCCTCTTTGAGACGGGTGGATGGGAGCTGAAAAGCCCAGACCATCCGGAGCACATCAGGCGCCAGACCAAGATGGGACGCCGTCGGAAGCCCGACGAGATGGGGATCTACGTCGGGAATTTCATTGGAGTGGAGGGCGCCAAGGAAGACCTTGGCGTTCCTTGGATGTCCCGTGAGGGAATCCGCGAGTGCATTCCGCCTGCCTACACCGAGTACGTAGGCAAGGCGTTCCTTGAGCAGCTTCAGTAGAAGGGGGAGGTCTCTTGAAGGAGCTTACTTATCGGCTGAAGGGTCAGCCGGTCTCGATTAACGTTGTCGAGTCTGAAAGGGACCTCCCTGCCTTCGAGGAGTTCATCTCTCGGCATCGGATTCTCGGGTTCGATACGGAGACGACAGGGCTTGACTGGTGGAACGTCGGCCGGGGCTTCCATTGCCGGCTGGCCCAGTTCGGTACGGGCGCAGAAACGTGGGTGATCCCCGTGGACCTGGGCCCGGCCTACGCCGAGGCCGTCAGGCGTGCCCTGCGGCGCCTTGAATGGCTGGTGGCACACAACGGCACCTATGACCTTCACGTAGTTGAAGCGACGCTTGGAATCCCCATGGAGGAGCTTGCTCCGAAGATGTGGGACACGGCGAAGCTTGCTCACCTTGTGGACCCGAGGGCCGTAAAGGAACGGGGGCCCGGCCTCAAGCTGGAGGAATTGACCAAGTTCTACATCTGCGAGAAGACCGCAGAAGAGGTCAAGGGCTCCATGACCCTGATAGCCAAGAAGTACAAGACCACCAAGGAGAAGATCTGGAAGCTGGTTGAGCTGTTCGATCCGGACTATCTCCTCTACGCGGGAATGGACCCGGCTCTCGCTTACCGGCTCTTTCAGATTCTCTACCGCCTCATACCAGCTCGCTCTAAGGCTCAGGGCCTCATCGGCTGGGAGCACCAGCTGGCGCACGTCACGGCCAAGATGGAGCGGACGGGCTATCTCCTTGACGTTGAATACGCCGAGATGCGCTGTGCGGAACTGGTTGCGGAGCAAGAACGCTGGGAGGCTGTTGCCCGGACGTTTGATGTCGAAAATCCGAACTCAAACGTCCAGCTTGTTGAAGCCTTCACCCGTCTTGGTGTGAAGCTGACGAAGCGAACGAAGCCGAGTAAGAACCACCCCAACGGCCAGTTGGCCATGGACGACGATGTTCTCAGCGGACTGAAGCACCCACTTGCCGATGCGGTAATCAAGTCGCGCAAGGCCGGCAAGTGGCGGAAGACGTGGTTTGAAAGGGCTCTGGACGGACGCGACTCTGAAAACCGGGTGCACGCCAGTATCAACTCTCTCCAGGCCCGGACATCCCGCATGAGTATTTCCGGGAGCATCCCGGCTCAGACATTCCCCTCAGGGGACGGCTACGTCCGACACATGTTCCTGGCTGAAGAAGGTCATGTCAGTTGCAGTATCGACTTCGGCAACATGGAATTGCGCTACCTCGCAGCGTTCTCCCGTGATAGGACGATGCTCGACGCCTTCCTTAACGGAAGGGACCTGCATCAGATTACGGCCGATGCTGCCGGCGTTCCTCGCAAGGTCGGGAAGATGGCCAACTTCCTTACGGTCTACGGGGGCGGCTGGGCTGCCCTCATGGAACAGGCCGCTATTGACGAGGAGACTTCCCGGGCCGTCTTGGACGCGTTCGCAAGAACGTACCCGGGTGTTGGGACCTTCGGTAAGCGTCTGGCGGACGAGGCCAGGAAGACAGGCTTTGTCTACACGGCTACAGGACGCCGCCTTCCTGTGGACCCGGGCAAGTGGTTCCGGGCCCTCAACTACTTCATCCAGGGTGGCAGTCGTGATGTAACGGCTCGGGCCCTGCTGAAGCTCGATGCTGCCGGATTCACTCCGTACATGCGTCTCCCGATCCATGACGAGATCGTTTTCTCGTTCCCGGAGAAGGAAGCGCCCGAGATGGCACGAGAAGCCGCGAAGCTCATGGAGTTCCCGGTCCAGGGACTCCTCATTCCGGCCGATGCGGAAATCGGTGGACGCTCCTGGGGGAGCGTGCTCGAACTGGAAGAAAGCAAGCACTAGGGGGATTGATGGACGAGAACGAGCCTACCGAGCAGAGCCACGAGGAGAACGAGCCCGCGGGCTCCTTTGAAGATCTGATCTCCGGCATAGAGACCGAGATGAACGCCAATCGGCTGCACAAGCAGGGCGCTTTCACTGTCGCCGCTGCTCGGATCGCCGGCACAGTCCTGACAGAAGCCATGGCCTCCGGTGTACCCCACGACCTTGCGAAAGACATGGCTGCTGACACCTGGAACCTCATCCTTGGCCTGACGAGCACCGAGGAAGTCTGATGTTCGAAGACATGGAGATGGACTGTGAATGACTCTCTTGGTACTCCGCTAGAAGTCGGGGATCTCGTTGTCTCAACTTCTTCCGCCAACGGGCGAACCAAGTTCGGTCGAGTAGAGCAGGGGCGTCATGGTCTTCGCATGCGGATCACTGCCTCATTTTGCTATGGGAAGCGCGAATGTACTGACGACCCCAAGCGGCATCCGCGATACCAGGCGTTTGGCGTGAACGTCGTCGTACTGGAGAAGGCAGACGGTTCAGTTCCTGAACCGCTAGGGGAGCTGTATGACGCCCGCTAAGAGGCCGAGCCGGGATATGTGGGCCCTGGGCATAGCTGACGCTGTAGCACCGATGGGTGAATGCGTGCGCTCCAAGGTTGGGGCCGTCCTGCTCGACCGAAAAGGGCGAGTGGTGATGGACGGTTACAACGGGGTCCCTCCCAAAGAGAAGAGCTGCCTTGATGGCATTTGCCCGCGTGGTCGGCTGACCTATGAGCAGATGCCGGCGGGCTCTGACTACGGAAACTGCGTGGCAATCCACGCTGAGGAGAACCTACTCATCCACGCCCGCCGTGAAGACCTGGAAGGCGGCACGGTCTACGTAACTCGTGCCCCCTGCTACCGCTGCCTTCCCCGCCTCAAGGCTGCTGGTGTCTTTCGTGTGGTGTGGCGTACCGAGACCGATTACGAAGCGAAGGTTCTTGACTGGGGGATGAAGCCTTGACCCTTGATGAGTGGATTAGGCACCAACTGGAGCGGGCTCCCCGTATGCCGGCAGAACGATTGATTGATGCTCTGTCTGCATTCGGTATCCACGTGAAGAAGCCCAAGAAGTAGAATGGCCCCCTCTTTGGAGGGGGCCATCTTTCTTTTTTACTCTCGAAATACGGGAACCAAGCGGGACAGGTCCATTCCCGAACCTCGTTTGGCTGTCTTGTTCACCAGAACAGAGACCAAGACGGACTTGATCGTACCTCGTTGCCTTTCGATGGACAGTTGCCCCCATCCATCTTTCAGGGCGTCGAGCGAGGGCTTGATCGTGGGCTTGGTCTCACAGTGGAGGGACTTTTCCCCCCGAAGCTTGTCGATTTTGGCCTCAAGATCGTCCAGCATGACAGCGTAGGTGGTCGGCTTGATCTGCCCCGCCTGGTACATGGCCTTAATCTCGGCCAACTCGGATTCAGCCTCTACGAGTTCAGGTTCTTTCTCCCACTCTTCTTCGATGGGCTCCTCAAGGCTGTAGTTCGCTGCCGCTCGTTCTAGGTACTCAGTGACCAGTGCTCGGATGACCTCGTCGGTTTTATTGCGGGTGATGGAGACGTTTCCGCAGCCGCCGGCGCCCTCGGCGCATCGGTACTTCGGATACTTAGACCCGCTGTTGGCGGCCACCATCCGTGTTCCGCAAGCCCCACACCGCAAGATGCCGGACAGCAGCGAGTTGATCTGATATTCGCGAGCCCGCCCGGCGTTCTGGTTGGCCTCCCACTTCATCCGGAGGGCTTCCCACTTTTGCACCTCAACCAGGGCGTCCCAGCCGCCACGGACGTATGCGCCCTGGCTGTCCTTAAGGGGCTCTCCCTGGTACACACTGATCCCGGCGTTGCGCGGGTTGAGCATGATCCGGCGAGCTGCCGTGCGGTCGTAGGGCTTGCCGGACCGCCCAACAAACCCGGCCTCTTTGAAGCGCCTTGTCACCGTGGCGACGGAGTCGCCTTTGAGTCCGGCCTCAGTCTGTGCGGCTACGAAGTCGGCTTCTTTGGGGCGGCGGGTTTTACGGTCCTCCTCCCATCCGAAGGGCCGGTGCCCCCCAGAGATCTCACCCTCTCGCGCCTTCCTCAGCATCTCCCGCTTCAGTCGACGGGACATGTCCTCGGATGCCTTGTTTGCCACGCTGACCATGATGCGGGCGCTGAAGCGTCCGTCTGGGGTGGTCAGATCAAAGTTTTGCCCTGAGAGAGTGTGGAAGCCGAGACGGAGTTTGGTCGTCTCGTACACGTCGATGACACGTTCGAGATCCCTAGGCTGCCGGAACAGTCGATCGATGTCGACACCGAGGATGCCCCCCCGGAGACCGGGGGTGGCAATGTCCTCCACCATGCGCTCAAAGTCCTTGCGCCTCACGTTGCGCTTGAACGCTGAGAGGTTATTGTCCTCGTACCAAGCGACTGACACGCCGAGGCTCAGGGCCAGGTTGGACAGGTCTTCCCTCTGCTTAAGGACTCCCTTCCTCTCTCGTTCCTTGGCTTGCTCGGGTGTGAGCAGACCTTGCTTGACTTGGTAACGAAGCTCCGCAAGGTCGGCATCCGAGATGCGGCAGTACGCGCACCACGGCCGATCCGCCCCCTGGCTCACGGTCGTCCCCCTCCTAAAGTTGCCTCTTGGGTGTAGTGTGCTCATTGAACCACAACGAAGCGTTTGGCGGTCGTTCAGCTGGGAGCTCGCCTGGGACCACGCCGCCGGGCTGCTGCTGGTCGCGGAGGCGGGCGGCGCGCAGACCACCGTCACCGGCGAGCCGTTCCGGATCGCCGGGGGCAACGCGCTGCCGTTCACGGCCGCCCGGGACGAGGCCACGGCCGAGCGGATCCGCGCCCTGCTCGCCGCCGCCGCGCCGGAGGAGTGACGGATGGTCACCTTCCCCCGGCGCCCAAGGAGAGCGCCTCTGCCGGACGCCGTCCGCCCGCGGTCCGCCGCGCCGACGCGGTCGCGCCGGGCGCGGGCCTATCCTGGGCCTGCCGGAGCACCGGCCGACGTGAGGAGTCCGAGGTGACGTCGCTGCTCGATGCCGTCGTCGTGGGGGCGGGGCCCAACGGTCTGACCGCCGCCGTCGAACTGGCCCGGCGCGGCCATTCGGTGGCCGTCTTCGAGGCGAAGGAGACCGTCGGCGGCGGAGCCCGTACCGAAGAACTCACCCTGCCGGGCTTCCGCCACGACCCGTGCTCCGCCGTCCACCCGCTCGGCGCCGGCTCGCCCGTCTTCCGGACCATGCCGCTCGGCCGGTACGGCCTGGAATGGCTCCACCCCGAACTGCCCATGGCCCACCCGTGGGACGACGGCACCGCCGCAGTCCTCTCCCGCTCCGTCGCCGAGACCGCCGCCAGCCTCGGGCCGCGCGACGCGGGCACGTACCGCCGGCTCGTCACGCCCTTCCTCGGCCGGTGGGAGACGCTCTTCCGGGACTTCATGCAGCTGCCGCTGACCGCGCTGCCCCACGACCCGGCCGGACTCGCCCGCTTCGGCCTCGCCGGACTGCCGCCGTCCACCTGGCTGCTGCGCCGCTTCCGCGACGAGAAGGCCCGCGGCCTCTTCGCCGGCATGGTCGGACACGTCATCGCACCGCTCGACGGCTTCGCCACCTCCGCCGTCGGCCTCGTCTTCGCGCTCGCCGCGCACGCCGTCGGCTGGCCCGTGCCCCGGGGCGGCTCCCAGGCGATCCCGGACGCCCTCACCGCGTACCTCACCGACCTCGGCGGCACCGTTCACACCGGCTACGAGGTGAAGCGCCTCGACGACCTGCCGCCCGCCCGCGCCTACCTGTTCGACACCTCGCCCACCGCGCTCGCCCGCATCACCGGCTTCGGCGCCCACCACTACGCCCACTACCGGTACGGCGCCTCCGCGTTCAAGCTCGACTACGCCCTCGACGGCCCGGTGCCCTGGACCGCCGAGGAAGCCCGCCGGGCCGGCACCGTCCAGGTCGGACCCAGCGCCGGCGAGATCGACACCGCGCTCCGCCAGGCGTCCTCCGGCACCGCCCCCGACGTGCCGTTCCTCATCACCTCCCAGCCCAGCCTCGTCGACCCCTCCCGCGCCCCCGAGGGCCGGCACGTCTTCTGGGCGTACGGGCACGTGCCCAACGGCTGGCGCGGCGACCTCACCGACGCCGTCGAGCGGCAGATCGAACGCTTCGCCCCCGGCTTCCGCGACCGGATCCTCGCCCGCGCCACCGCCGGACCGCCCGAACTCGCCGCCCGCAACGCCAACTACGTCGGCGGCGACATCGCCTGCGGCGCCGCCCGCGGCCTCCAGCTCGTGCTGCGCCCCACCCTCTCCCCGTGGCCGTACCGCACCCCCCACCCGTCCGTCTTCCTCTGCTCCTCCGCCACCCCGCCCGGCCCCGGCGTCCACGGCATGTCCGGGCACAACGCCGCCAAGGCCGTCTGGCGCCACCTGAGGAACCTGGACGGGCGCGCCTAGACTCGGCCCATGGCGAAGTACATCGACGTGCACCCCGCGAACCCCCAGCCGCGCATCATCGACGGCGTGGCCGACTCGATCCGCAAGGGCGGGCTCATCGCCTACCCCACCGACTCCTGCTACGCCCTCGGCAGCCGCATCGGCAACCACGACGGGCTCCAGCGCATCCGGGAGATCCGCCGCCTCGACGACCGGCACCACTTCACCCTGATGTGCGCGGACTTCGCGCAGCTCGGCCAGCTCGTGCACATCGACAACCGGGTCTTCCGCGCCGTGAAGGCCGCCGTCCCCGGCGCGTACACGTTCATCCTGCCCGGCACCAAGGAGGTGCCCCGCCAGCTCCTCCACCCGAAGAAGAAGACCGTCGGCGTCCGCATCCCCGACCACGTCGTCACCCAGGCGCTGCTCGCCTCGCTCGGCGAACCGCTGCTCTCCAGCACCCTCCTGCTGCCCGACGAGGAGGAGCCGCTGACCCAGGGCTGGGAGATCAAGGAGCGCCTCGACCACCAGGTCGACGCCGT
Organism: Streptomyces sp. NPDC057854; assembly: GCF_042797055.1. Taxonomy (NCBI): domain Bacteria; kingdom Bacillati; phylum Actinomycetota; class Actinomycetes; order Kitasatosporales; family Streptomycetaceae; genus Streptomyces; species Streptomyces sp. NPDC057854. The sequence continues at coordinate 57,992 of NZ_JBHVMF010000016.1, read as the reverse complement.
CCTCGACTCCGGCGACTGCGGCACCGTCCCCACCACCGTCGTCGACTTCTCCAGCGGCGACCCCGAGGTCGTCCGCGTCGGCGCCGGAGACCCCGCCCGCTTCGAGTGAGGCCCCCCGGCCCGTGAAGGCCACGGCCCGTCAGGTGGCCCTTACGCGCCCCGCGGCGGGCACCGTACGGTCGGCGGGGCGCACCACCGTTCCCGCCCGACCGCAGGAGGCCACCGCGTGATCGTCCTCGCCCACGTCAGCGACATCCACATCGACGCCGGGGAGCGCGCCTCGGCACGCACCCGCGCCGTCCTGCGCCACCTGGAGGAGCTGCCGTACGACCTCGCGGCCGTCCTCGTCTCCGGTGACGTCGCCGACCACGGCGACCCCGCCGCGTACGACCGCGCCCGCGCCCTCCTCGCCGGCGGCCGCCACCCGCTGGTCGTCTGCCCCGGCAACCACGACGACCGCGCCGCCTTCCGGGCCGGCCTCGGGCCGCTGCTCCGCGAGGACGGCGACCCGGCACCGACCGCCCCCGTCGACCAAGTGCTGCGCGGCGACGGCTTCGTCCTCGCCGTGGGCGACTCCTCCGTCCCCGGCAAGCACCACGGACTGCTGGAGGACGGCACCCTGGAGTGGCTGGACCGGATCCTCACCGACACCCCGCGCGACACCCCCGTCCTCGTCGCCTTCCACCACCCGCCGGTGCCGCTGCACACCCCGTACGTGGACGAGATCCGCCAGTTCGGCGAGGACCGGCTCGCCGCGCTCGCCGACCGCCACCCGCACCTCACCGCCTTCCTCGCCGGGCACGCCCACACCGCCGCCGCGACCACCTTCGCCGGCCGCCCGCTGCTCGTCGCCCCCGGCACCGCCTCCGCGATCCGGCTGCCGTGGGAGCACCCGGGCCCGGACAACCCGCACCTGCATCTGGACAGCCCGCCCGGGATCGCCTTCCATGTCCTCGACGACGACGGACGGCTCACCACCCACTACCGGACGGTGCCCGCCCCTCACTGAACGTTCATGTCGCTTTTCTGCCAGCCGGACGGCCGCGCATCCACGATCCTGGAGGCATGCACACCGAGACCGAGCGCTGCGTGCGGGCCGTCCAGTCCAAGGACGCCCGCTTCGACGGCGTCTTCTTCACCGCCGTCCGCACCACTCGGATCTACTGCCGGCCGAGCTGTCCGGCGGTCCCGCCGAAGCCCGAGAACATGGAGTTCCACCCCAGCGCCGCCGCCTGCCAGCGGGCCGGCTTCCGGGCCTGCAAGCGGTGCCGCCCCGACACCAGCCCCGGCTCCCCGGAGTGGAACGTGCGCGCCGACGCCGTCGCCCGCGCCATGCGGCTCATCCAGGACGGCGTGGTGGACCGGGAGGGCGTGCCGGGGCTCGCCCGGCGGCTCGGCTGGTCCACCCGGCAGGTCGAGCGCCAGCTCCTCGCCGAGCTCGGCGCCGGCCCGCTCGCCCTGGCCCGCGCCCAGCGCGCCCAGACCGCCCGCGTCCTCGTGGAGACCACCGCGCTGCCGTTCGGCGAGATCGCCTTCGCCGCCGGCTTCTCCTCCATCCGGTCCTTCAACGACACCGTCCGCGAGGTCTTCGCCCTCACCCCCGGCGAGCTCCGCGCCCGCGCCGCCCGGCCCGCCGCGCCCCACACGCCCGGCGTGATCTCCCTCCGGCTGCCGTTCCGGGCCCCGCTCGAACCGTCGAACCTCTTCGGCCACCTCGCCGCCACGGCCGTCCCCGGCGTCGAGGAGTGGCGCGACGGCGCCTACCGGCGGACGCTGTCCCTGCCGTACGGGCACGGCATCGTCGCGCTCGCCCCGCGCCCCGACCACATCGCCTGCCGGCTCTCCCTGACCGACCCGCGGGACCTCACCCACGCCATCAGCCGCTGCCGCCGGCTGCTCGACCTCGACGCCGACCCGGTCGCCGTCGACGACCGGCTCCGCGAGGACCCGCTGCTCGCCCCGCTCGTCGACAAGGCGCCCGGCCGCCGGGTCCCCGGCACCGTCGACCCGGCCGAGTTCGCCGTCCGGGCCGTCCTCGGCCAGCAGGTGTCCACGGCCGCCGCCCGCACCCACGCGGGCCGGCTCGTCACCGCCCACGGCGTCCCCGTCGAGGACCCCGAGGGCGGCCTCACCCACCTCTTCCCCACCCCCGAGGCGCTGTCCGGGCTCGACCCCGAGACGCTGGCCCTGCCGCGCAGCCGCCGCACCACCCTGCTCACCCTCGTCCGGGCCCTCGCCGACGGCGAGCTGACCCTCGGCCCCGACACGGACCGCGCCGAGACCCGCGCCCGGCTGCTCGCCCTGCCCGGCTTCGGCCCCTGGACCACCGAGGTCATCGCCATGCGCGCGCTCGGCGACCCCGACGCGTTCCTCCCCGGCGACCTCGGCATCCGCCGCGCCGCCGAGGGCCTGGGCCTGCCCGGCAGCCCCGCCGCGCTCACCGCCCGCTCCGCCCACTGGGCGCCGTGGCGCGCCTACGCCGTGCAGTACCTGTGGGCGACCGACTCGCACCCGATCAACCTGCTCCCCGTGTAAGGAAGTTCCGCATGCCCCGCACCGCCACGTCCCGCACGGTCGTGCACACGGTCGTGGACAGCCCCTACGAGCCGCTGACCCTGGTGGCCGTCGACGGCGTCCTCAGCCGCGTCCACATGACCGGCCAGCGCCACCGCCCGCCCGAGGAGACCTTCGGCGAGCGCGACACGCGCCCCTTCGGCGAGGTGATCCGGCAGCTCGACGCGTACTTCGACGGCGAGCTCACGGAGTTCGACCTGCCGCTCCACCTGGAGGGCACCCCGTTCCAGCTGCGCGTCTGGGAACAGCTCCGGCTCATCCCGTACGGGGAGACCCGCACGTACGGCGAACTCGCCGAGGCCCTCGGCAGCCCGGGCGCCTCCCGCGCGGTCGGCCTCGCCAACGGCAAGAACCCCATCGGCGTCATCGTCCCCTGCCACCGGGTCATCGGCTCCGGCGGCAGCCTCACCGGGTACGGCGGCGGCCTGGACCGCAAGAAGCGGCTGCTGGCCTTCGAGGCGGGCGCCGCCGCCCCGGACGCGCTGTTCTAGGCCGCCGGGCGGGGGCGCGCCGCGCTCCGGGCCAGCCGCTCCAGCAGCGCCGGGAGGGCGGTGCCGATCGGTTCGCGCACGATCTCGGCGGCGAGCGGGTCGTACGGGGTCGGCTCGGCGTTCACGACGATCAGCCGGGCCCCGTGCTCGGCCGCCGTCCCGGCCAGCGAGGCCGCCGGCTGCACCTGGAGGCTCGTCCCGACCGCGATGAACACCTCGGCGGCCTTGGCCACCGCCATCGCGTTCCCCAGCACCACCGGGTCGAGCCGCTGCCCGAACATCACGGTCGCCGGCTTCAGGATCCCGCCGCAGGCCCGGCACGCCGGATCGGGGTCGCCGGCCTCCAGCCGCTCCAGCGCCTCCGCCATCGGCGAGCGGGCGTGGCACGCCGTGCACACCACCGACCGGGCGGTGCCGTGCAGTTCGAGCACCTTCCGCTCGGGCACCCCGGCCGCCTGGTGCAGCCCGTCGACGTTCTGCGTGATCACCCGCAGCGCGTGGCCGGTCCGCTCGAACGCGGCGACCGCCCGGTGCGCCGCGTTCGGCTCCGCCGTCAGCAGGGACGTGTCCCTGCGCATCAGCCACGACCGGCGGCGGACCTCGGGGTCCGCCATGTACGGCCCGTAGGTGACCAGCCGTTCGGCGTCCGGGTCCCGCCGCCACAGCCCGTTCGGCCCCCGGTAGTCCGGGATGCCCGAGTCGGTGGAGATGCCGGCACCGCTGAGGATCGCGACCATCGTCATGGCGGGAGGGTAGGCGCCCCCGACCGGCTCCCGCGAACGGTTTCCCGGTGCTAGGTTCCGTCCATGGCCAAGGTGAACATCGCGCTCGACGCCGAACTCGTCGTGGAAGTCATGGTCCTGGCGGGCGTCGGCAGCCCGCAGGACGCGGTGGAGGCCGTAGTCCGCGACTACATCGCGCGCGGCCACCGCACCGAGGCCCGCACCGCCACCCGCGACGAGGCGAACCGCACCGGCGAGATGCTGCCGCCCGAGCCCCCGCAGGGCTGACGGCGTGGGCGAGGACGCCGACCGGCGTGCCCGGCTCGTCCTGGGCGGCTGCTTCGGCGTGCTGATCGCCGGGATCCTGCTGGCCGTCGTCGCGATGCTGCTGATGTCCCTGGCGATCACCCGCTTCTACGGCGGGGGAGAGGACCCCGCAGGACCCGCCCCGACAGCTTCTCCCTGACGTTCCGTCAGGAGCCCACCGGCAGGCCGTTCTCCAGCTCCGCCGTTCCCCTCCCGTCCGCCAGCACGTCCAGCGCGGCCAGCACCCGCAGACCCAGGCTGCCCGGCAGGTGCGCCGTCACCTCGGAGCGCTCGATCAGCTTCCAGGACACCAACTCGCCCTCCTGGAGCCGGATCTGCCCGAACCGCTCCTCGGACAGCACCCCGCCGTCGTACACGTACGCCACGATCGGCGGCCGGACCGCGCTCTGCGCCCAGTCCACCGCCAGCAGCCGCCCCGGCGGCACGTCGAGCCCGATCTCCTCGGCGGCCTCGCGGCGGGCCGCCTGCCGGGGCGTCTCGCCGGTGCCGGACTCGACCGTCCCGCCCGGCAGCGCCCAGCCCTCGCGGTAGTCCGGCTCCACGACGAGGACCCGGCCCCGGTCGTCCCGGAAGAGCACGGCCGCCGCGGCGAGGACACGCGGCAGACCGGCGATGTAGGTGGCGTAGTCGGTGACCGTCACGTGGCCAGCGTAGCCAGCCGGGGCCCGGGCGGCGGATGGTCCGCCGTTCGCGGCGGGGGAGCGGGCGTCACGCACCGCCCTCGCGGGGCGGCTCGCCGCCCTCCGCGTCGGCGCGGGAGCGGGCCGCGCGGCGCAGCCGGTGGTGGCGGGCGCCGCCCTGCTCGGTCATCGCCTCGCCGACCAGCGTCCGCACCGCGTCCCGCAGCCCGTGCAGGGCGTGGTGGCGGGCCGGGCCGGCGCCGGGGTCCTCCCGCAGCTCCCGCACCAGCGCCCAGCAGAGCACCAGCATGACCACCACGAACGGCAGCGCCACCAGGATCGTCGCCGTCTGCAGCGAGTTCAGGCCGCCCGCCACGAGCAGCACCGCCGCCACGGCCGCCATCAGCACGCCCCAGGTCACCACCAGCCACGTCGGCGGGTGCAGCGAGCCCCGGCTGGTCAGCGAGCCCATGACGAGCGAGGCCGAGTCGGCGCTGGTCACGAAGTACGTCATCACCAGCAGCATCGCGACGACGGAGGTGATCGTGCCGAGCGGCAGCGCCTCCAGCATCGCGAACAGCGACGCCTCCGCGCCGTCCTTCACCGCCGTCGCCAGATCGGCCTCGCCGGTGGACTCCAGCCGGATCGCGGTGCCGCCCATCACGCAGAACCAGACGACCGTCGCGCCCGACGGCACGAGCAGCACGCCCACCAGGAACTCGCGGATCGTCCGGCCGCGCGAGATCCGGGCGATGAAGGTGCCGACGAACGGCGCCCAGGACAGCCACCACGCCCAGTAGAAGATCGTCCAGGCGCCCAGCCAGTCGCGGTCGGTGAAGGCGCCGGTGCGGCTCGCCATCGGCAGCAGCTGGTGCAGGTAGCCGCCGACCGACGCCGGGATGGTGTCCAGGACGTAGACGGTCGGGCCGAGCAGGAAGACGAACAGCGCCAGGCAGGCGGCGAGCACGATGTTCAGCGTCGACAGCCACTTCACGCCCTTGTGGAGGCCCGAGAAGGCCGACAGGACGAACGCCGCCGACAGCGAGGCGATGATGATCAGCTCGGTGGCCGTCGAGTCCTCGACGCCCATCGTGAGGTTCAGCCCCTCGGCGACCTGGAGCGCGCCGAGGCCGAGGCTGGTCGCCGTGCCGAAGACGGTCGCGAAGACGGCGAGCAGGTCGATCGCCCTGCCCTGCCACGACGCGGCCCGCCGCTCGCCCAGCAGCGGGACGAAGGCGCTGCTCAGCCGGTTGCCGCGGCCCTTGCGGAAGCCCGCGTACGCCAGCGCGAGGCCGGCGATGCCGTAGATCGCCCACGGGGTCAGCGTCCAGTGGAAGAAGGAGTACTCCATCGCCGTCCGCGCCGCGCCGCCGGTGCCCGCGGGGACGCCGCTGTCCGGCGGCGGGCTCAGGAAGTGCTGGAGCGGTTCGCCGACGCCGTAGAACATCAGGCCGATGCCCATGCCGGCGCTGAACATCATCGCGATCCACGCCAGGTTCGTGAACTCCGGCTCCGAGTCGTCCGCGCCCAGCCGGATCCGGCCGAACCGGCTCAGCGCCAGCACCACGCACAGCACCAGGAAGGCGTCCGCGGCGACCACGAACAGCCACGCGAAGTTGTCCAGGACCCAGGAGAGGGCGGCGGAGGAGGCGCTGTCGAAGGAGTCCTTGCCGAGCGCCGCCCATCCGACGACGCCGACGACGGCGGCCACACCGATCCCGATGACCTGCGCGTCGGGGCTGTGCCGTTCCGGTACGTGACCGGGGGACGGCCGCTCGTTCATATCCGTGCTCATGTGAGCCCACTATGGTCGGACATGTGTGGTTATCCGGGGGTGGCACGCCGTCTGCCCGTCCGGATAGGGTCGGCCCTGGCGCGACTGCCTGTTCGAAAGCAAGGGATGCAAGGTGACGGACGGAGCAGCAACTCAGGTCGCACACGTGCTGGTGGCGGCCGACAAGTTCAAGGGCTCGCTCACGGCCGTACAGGTCGCGGAGCGGGTCACCGCGGGGCTCCGGAAGGTCGTCCCCGGCCTCTCGGTCGAGGCCCTGCCCGTCGCCGACGGCGGCGACGGCACGGTCGCGGCGGCCGTCGCGGCCGGGTTCGAACGGCGCGAGGTACGGGTCACGGGACCGGTCGGCGACCCCGTCACCGCCGCGTTCGCCCTGCGCGGCACCACCGCGGTCGTCGAGATGGCGGAGGCGTCCGGACTCCAGCTCCTCCCCGCCGGGACGTTCGCCCCGCTGACCGCCACCACGTACGGCTCCGGCGAGCTGCTGCGGGCCGCGCTCGACGCGGGCGCCACCACGATCGTCTTCGGCGTCGGCGGCAGCGCCACCACCGACGGCGGCGCCGGCATGCTCGCCGCGCTCGGCGCCCGCTTCCTCGACGCGGCCGGCGAGCCGGTCGGCCCCGGCGGCGCGGCCCTCGCCGACCTCGCCTCCGCCGACCTGACCGCCCTCGACCCGCGCTTCGACGGCGTCGAGTTCATTCTCGCCAGCGACGTCGACAACCCGCTGACCGGCCCCAAGGGCGCGCCCGCCGTCTACGGCCCGCAGAAGGGCGCCACGCCCGAGGACGTCGAGACCCTGGACGCGGCCCTCGCGCACTACGCGCGGGTCCTGGAGCAGGCGATCGGCCCGAAGGCCGCCGAGCTCGCCGCCTCCCCGGGCGCCGGCGGCGCCGGCGGCATCGGCTACGGCGCGCTGCTCCTCGGCGCGAGCTTCCGCCCCGGCATCGAGCTGATGCTGGAGGTCCTCGGCTTCGCCCCCGCGCTGGAGCGCGCGACCCTCGTCATCACCGGCGAGGGCTCCCTCGACGCGCAGACCCTCCACGGCAAGGCCCCTGCGGGCGTCGCCGCGGCGGCCCGCGCGGCCGGCAAGGAGGTCGTCGCCGTCTGCGGCCGCCTCGCCCTCCCGCCGGAGACCCTCGGCGCGGCCGGCATCCGCCGCGCGTACCCCCTCTCCGCCCTGGAACCGGACCCGGCCAAGTCCATCCCGAACGCGGGCCCCCTCCTGGAGGAGGTCGCCTCCCACATCGCCCGCGACTTCCTGGCGTAGCGGCCCGGGCCGGGCGTCCCGTGACGTCCGGCCCGCCCGTCAGCCCGCGTCGACCGTCCGGTCCGGCGCGCCGGTCGACGGATCCAGCGTGATCCGCGTCGTACCGTCGCCGCCGGTGACCAGGAGGGCGTCCGGGCCGTCCCAGGCGACCGCGACGAAGCCCGACCGCTCGCCGTACGTGGCCACCGGATGGCTCCGGGCGGTCAGACCCGAGCCGGAGACCACCGTCACCCGCCACAGCGGGTCGATGAGCGCGGCACCCGTGTCCACGGTGACGTACCGCTCCGCACCGCCCGGCGCGGCCCAGCGCTCCGACTCCTCCCAGCCGGGGGAGAGGAAGCCGCCGAGGACCAGCCGCAGGAACACCAGCAGCACGGCCGCCGCCGCGCACAGGGCGACCAGCCCCTCACGCGCCCACCCCCGCGGTCCCGCCAGCCGGACGCCCACCGCGCACAGCACCGCCATGGCGAGCCAGTACGGCCACGGGGCCCCGAACACGGCCAGCAGCACCACCAGCCGCGTCGACTCCGCCACCAGCGCCCCCAGCACCTGCACCACCGGAGCCAGCAGCCCCACGGCGATCAGCACCTTCCCCGGAGCCGTCCACCGTTGCGTCGTACGCGCGTTCGTCCTCATGATCACGGGGGAATCCTGCCAGGCGGCCGTCACCCCTGCGCAGTCAGCCGGAACGCGTCCAGGGCCAGCGTCATCTCCGTGAGGTCCCGCGGCCGGGACAGGGACCGGGACGTCAGCTGTTCCAGGCGGCGGAGGCGGTTGAAGACCGTGTTGCGGTGGCAGTAGAGGCGGCCCGCCGCGCGGCCCGCCGAGCCCTCGCAGTCGAGCCACGCGTCCAGGGTCTCCAGGAGGACCGCGCGGTCGGCCGGGTCCAGTTCGAGGAGGCCGCCGAGGACGTCCGTCACGAGGAGTTCCGCCAGGTCCGGGCGGCCGACGAGCAGCGCGCCGGCGATGCGGCGGTCCAGCCGGACGACCTGCCGGCTGCCCGACGGGCAGGTGCGGAGGGCCAGTTCGGCCAGGTGCCGGGCGCGGCCCAGCTCGGTGAGGCCCGTGACGACGGGACTGATGCCGCCCGGGCCGGGCGCCCGCCCGTCGAGGAGCTCCGCCAGCGCGTCTAGGTCCGTGCCGCCGGCCAGCGCCACCACCCCGATCTCGCAGTCGGCCCGCATCCGCCACAGGAACCGCAGGCCCTCCGCCCGCACCTGCCGGTGGAACGGCTCCCGCTCCTCCCGGCGGTCCGGCCGCAGCACCACGACCGCGTACCGCCCCTGCTCCGGCAGGTCCAGCCCCGCCGCCGCCCGCGCCACCATCTCCGGCGACCGCTCGCCCTGGAGCAGGGCGTCCAGCAGCGCCTGGAGCTGTTCGTCCGTGCGGCGCCGCAGCTCCGCCTCCGTCGCCCGGTACGCCTCCGACGCGCGGTCCGCCTGCGCGTCCACCGCCGACCAGACCGTCGTCGCCGACTGCATCAGCGACGCGATCCGCTCCGCGTCCGGCCCCGCGCCCTCGATCAGCGCCTCCCACACCAGGTGCCCGGCGTGCCGGTACGCGTGCACCACCAGCTCCAGCGGCATGCCCTGCTCGGCCCGCCGGCGGCCCAGCAGCTCCGCGTGCTCCAGGTCCCGCCGGGGCGAGTGCCGGGGCGCCGAGATCATCTCGATCCCGATCCGCATCGCCTCCTGCGCCTCCTGCCAGTGCTGGTCGTACGGCACGATCCGCCCGTAGGCGGGCTCGTACGCGTGCAGCTCCGCCAGGTGCTCGTCCACCAGCTCCGGCACCCGCTCCAGAAGGTCCGTGCACGCGCGGGCGAGCACCTTCCAGTCGTCACCGGTCCGTCGTCTGCGCCGTCCCATGCCGGGAGCATCCACCGCACCGCGCCCCCACGGCAACGCCCTGACGCGCACCGTTGTGCGCGTGCACAGCGCCCCCGCGGCCCCGCTGGTCACCGGCAGCGTTTCTCCCGCCGGGCGTGGACGGGCGGTCCGGCGCGGTGCTGGGGTGAGCGCCACCGAACGGCCGAGTAGCACGCACGAGTAACAACGGCGGCCGGGGAAAGGGGAGTCATGGGAGGTACCGCACCCGCCCTGGCGGTGACGGACCTGACGGCGGGATACGGACCGGTGCACGCGCTCAGGCGCGTGTCGCTGACCGTGCCCGCGGGCGCCGTCGTCACCGTCCTGGGCGGCAACGGCGCCGGCAAGTCCACACTGCTGCGGGCGGTCTCGCGCACCCTGCGGTTCCACGGCGGTGCCGTGGTCTCCGGCACGGTCGCCGCGGCCGGCCGGCCGCTCGACGGGCTGCCGCCCGACCGGGTCGTCGCCGCCGGCGTCTGCCAGGTCCCTGAGGGCCGGCAGGTCTTCGCCCGCATGACGGTCGAGGACAACCTGCGGGCCGGCGGCCTCGCCCGGCGCGGCGACCGCGCCGCGAAGGCCACCGCCCTGCGCCGGGTCCACGAACTGTTCCCCGTCCTCGCCGAACGCGCCCGGCAGCCCGCCGGACTGCTCTCCGGCGGCGAACAGCAGATGCTCGCCGTCGGCCGCGCCCTGATGGCCGCCCCCGAACTGCTCCTCCTCGACGAGCCGTCGCTCGGCCTCGCCCCGCTGATGGCGGCCCGGATCGCGGACGCCGTCCGGGAGATCAACGCCCAGGGCACGGCGGTGCTGCTCGTCGAGCAGAACGCGGCGCTCGCCCTGAAGCTCGCCTCGCACGCGTACGTCCTGGAGGTCGGCGAGGTCACCCTCTCCGGCCCGGCGGCCGAACTCGCCGCCTCCGACGAGGTCCGCCGCCGCTACCTGGGTGTCGTCGACGCCGACGCGGCGGAGGACGCCGCCCGCGCCCGCGCCGCCCACCCCGTCCTGTCCCGCTGGGACGCACCACCCCGCGGCCCCCGCCGCAAGGAGACCCCTCGATGAGCACCCCGGACGAGCCGACCGTCCCCGCCCCGCGCACCCCCGACCCCGGAGCCGCCCCGGCCCGCGACGACGTCCCCGCCCTCACCGTCACCGGCCTCACCGTCCGCTTCGCCGGGCTCACCGCCCTCGACGACGTCGGCTTCACCGTCCGCCCCGGCACCGTGCACGCCCTCATCGGCCCCAACGGCGCCGGCAAGTCCACCTGCTTCAACGTGCTCTCCGGGGTGTACCGGGCCACCTCCGGCTCCGTACGGCTCGGCGAGCACGAGCTGACCGACCTGCCCCCGCACGAGATCGCCGGCCTCGGCGTCGGCCGCATCTTCCAGAACCTGGCCCTGCCGCCGCGCGCCACCGTCGAGGACAGCCTGATGCTCGGCCGCCACCGGCTCACCCGCACCGGCTTCCTCGCCGCCGGGCTCCGGCTGCCGTCCGCCGCCCGCGAGGAGGCCCGGCACCGGGCCCGCGTCCGGGAGATCGCCGACTTCGTCGGCCTCGGCGACCAGCTCGCGAAACCCGCGGGCTCCCTCCCGTACGGACAGCAGAAACTCGCCGAACTGGCCCGCGCCCTCTGCATGGAACCCACCCTGCTGCTCCTCGACGAGCCGGTCGCCGGCATGACCGCCGACGAACGGCGCCGCACCGCCGCCGTCATCGCCGGCGTCCGCGACGGCCTCGGCATCTCCGTGCTCCTCGTCGAGCACGACATGGGCCTCGTCATGCGGCTCGCCGACTCCGTCACCGTCCTCGAGTTCGGCCGCCGGATCGCCGACGGCACCCCCGCCGACGTCCAGAACGACCCCGCGGTCGTCCGCGCCTACCTCGGAGAGGAGACCGCCGCGTGAGCACCTTCGCCGAACTCCTCATCAACGGACTCTCGCTGGGCTCCGTCTACGCCCTGATCGCCCTCGGCTTCGTCGTCATCTTCCGCGCCACGGAGGTCGTCAACTTCGCGCACGCCTCGCTGCTCCTCGCCGGCGGCTACCTCGTCGCCGTCCTCCACGAACCGCTCGGCTTCTGGCCGGCGCTGGCCGCCGGCACGGCCGGCGCGGCGGTCGTCGGCGCCGCCGTCGAGTTCCTGGTGATGCGCCGCCACCGGGGCGGCGACCACAGCGTCCTCGCCATCGTCACCATCGGCGTCGACATCCTCCTCGCCACCGAACTCACCCGCCGCATCGGCACCGACATCCTCGCCCTCGGCGACCCGTGGGGCGACGCCGTCGTCACCGTCGGCCCGGTGACGATCGCCGAGACCCGGATCGCGGCCCTGCTCGCCGCCGCGCTCCTCATCACCGCCTTCCTCCTCGCCTTCCGGTACACCTCCTGGGGCGTCGCCATGCGGGCCGCCGCCGAGAACCAGGAGACCGCCGCCCTGATGGGCGTCCGGCTCGGCCGGGTGTCGCTCGGCGCCTGGGCGGTCGCCGGCGCGCTCGCCGCCGTCGCCGCGCTCTTCCTCACCGTCTTCCCCACCCCCGGCCTGGAGCGCGGCACCGCGCTCGCCGCCCTCAAGGCGTTCCCGGCGGCGATCCTCGGCGGCCTCGACTCCACCACCGGCGCGCTCGCCGGCGGCCTGATCGTCGGCGTCACCGAGTCCCTCGCCACCGGCTACCAGTCCGACCTGGCCTTCCTCGGCCGCGGCATCGGCGACCTCGCCCCGTACCTGGTGATGGTCGCGGTGCTGCTGATCCGCCCGGCCGGTCTCTTCGGAACCAAGGAGCTCGCCCGTGTCTGAGCGCCGCGGCATCCCCGCGCGGGCGTACGCCTGGGCCGCCTGCGCCCTCGTGCTCCTCGCCGTCCCCTTCTACCTGGAACGGTTCTGGCTCCAGGCCGGACTGTTCGCCATGGCCGCCGCGATCGGCGCCATCGGCATCAACCTGCTGACCGGCGCCACCGGCCAGCTCTCCATGGGCCACGCCTTCTTCCTCGCCGTCGGCGCCTACGGCTACTGCGCCCTCGCCGGCGACGGCACCGACGGCCTCGCCGGCCTCGGCCTGCCCGGCTGGCTCGCGGCCGTCCTCGCCGTCGGCCTCGCGGGCCTCGCCGGAGGCGTCTTCAGTCCCATCGCGGGCCGGCTGCACGGCGCGTACCTCGGCATCGCCACCCTCGCGCTGATCTTCATCGGCCAGCACGTCCTCTTCAACGCCCACGACCTCACCGGCGGCTACAACGGGCGGGCCGTGCCCCCGCTGAACCTCTTCGGCCTCTCCTTCGACGACACCGAACTGCTGCTGCTCCAGGTGCCGTTCGGCGCCGTCGAGAAGCTGTGGTACCTGGGGCTGGCACTGCTCCTCGCCGGGGTGCTGTTCGCCCGCGGCGTGCTCCGGGGCCGCCCCGGGCGGGCCATGAACGCCATCCGCGACCACCGGATCGCCGCCGGCGTCCTCGGCATCCCGGTCGCCCGCCACCGGGCCGCCGTCTTCGTCCTCTCCTCCATGTACGCGGGCCTGGCCGGCGTCCTGCTCGCCCTGGTCTTCCAGCGGACCGTGCCCGAGTACTTCGGCATGGCGCTCTCCCTGGAGTACCTGGCGATGATCGTCATCGGCGGGCTCGGCTCGGTCGCCGGCGCCGTCGCCGGCGGGATCTTCGTCGCGCTGCTCCCGCAGGTCCTCGGCCGGTACGCCGAGGCGCTGCCGCTGGTCTCCGCGCCCGGCACCGGCGGCGTCGCCCCCGGCGAGGCCGCCCGCTACCTGTACGGCGCCGCCGTCGTCGGCGTCGTCCTCTTCCTGCCCGGCGGCCTCGCGAGGCTCGTCGCGCGCACCCCGTTCCACCGACCCTCAGGGGAGACACGATGAAGCACAGACGACAGGCGGCCGTGCGGGGCCTCGCCGCGGCGCTCGCCACCCTGGTCGCGCTCACGGCCGCGGGGTGCAGCTCCAAGGCGAAGAGCGGCGACGGCAAGGACACCGGCGCGGGCGGGATCAAGACCGGCGAGGGCGTCACCGACACCACCATCGCCCTCGGCGCGCTCACCGACATGACCGGCGTCTACGCCACCCTCGGCAAGAGCGTCACCCAGGCCCAGCAGCTGTGGGTGAAGCAGGCCAACGCCGCCGGCGGCATCTGCGGCCGGAAGCTGGAGCTGACCGTCCGCGACCACGGCTACGACCCGCAGAAGGCGCTCGCCGCCTACACCGAACTGGAGCCGAAGGTCGTCGGCTTCCCCCAGTTCATCGGCTCCCCGTTCGTCGCCGCCGTCAAGCAGCGCGTCGACGGCCAGGACAAGGGCCTGATCATGCCGCAGGCGTGGTCGGCGTCGCTGCTCGGCTCCCCGTACATCCGCGTCCTCGGCTCCACCTACGACGTCGAGACGATCAACGCCGTCGACTTCCTCGTCACCGAGAAGGGCCTCGCGAAGGGCGACAAGCTCGGCCACGTCTACTTCGAGGGCGACTACGGCGAGAACGCGCTCAAGGGCGCGAAGCACGCCGCCGGGAAGGCCGGGCTCACCGTCGTCGAGCAGAAGATCAAGCCCACCGACAACGACATGTCCGCGCAGGTCGCCGCCCTCAAGCAGGCCGGCGTGAAGGCCGTCCTCGTCAGCGCAGGACCGCGCCAGGCCGCCTCCCTGGTCGGCGTCGCCGCCGCCACCGGGCTGCGCGTCCCCGTCGTCGGCAACAACTCGGCCTTCGCCCCGCAGCTCCTCGGCACCCAGGCCGGACCGGCCCTGGAGAAGATGTACTGGTTCGCCTCCCCGAGCCTCCCCATCGGCGCCGACACCCCGGCCGCGAAGAAGCTCGCCGCCGACTACGCCGCCGCCTACCAGGGCGACGGCCTCGACAACGGCGTCGTGGCCGGCTGGACCGCCGCCGCGGCCTTCGGCGAGATCCTGAAGAAGGCGTGCGAGCACCAGGACCTCAGCCGCGAGGGCGTCGCCAAGGCCCTGCTCATCCTCAGCGCCCACGACCCCGGCTTCGGCATCACCCACGACTTCAGCGACCCGAAGTCCCCGTCGTCCCGCCAGTCCGTCATCCTCCAGCCAGACAAGAAGGTCCCCGGCGGCATGCGGACGGTCCGGCAGCCCTTCGTGGCCGAGGCGGCCGAGAGCTACACCCCCTGACCGGCACCCCGGCACCCGCGCACCCGCGCCCGTGGGGCGGGGACGGCACCCGTCCCCGCCCCACGGGCGCGTCACCTGAAGGAAACGTTCCGGTGTGATGCTCGGCCCATGCACACAATGATCGAGGAGAACGCCGCGCACCCGCGCCTGCCCGCCCTGCTCACCGCCTACCACCTCGTCACCGAGGCCGAGAAGGGCGCCGCGGTCACCGGGCCCGCCGACCTGCCGGCCGCCCGCCGCGCCGAGACCGAGGACCCCGCCGCCGCCTTCGCCGGCGACACGGTCCTGCTCGCCACCGCGCCCGGCGCCGGCGAGCCGGCCGGCTGCCTGGTCCTGAAGGCCGGTCCGGTGCCCGAGATCAAGCGGGTGTGGGTCGACCCGGCGGCCCGGGGCCGGGGGCTGGCCGGGGCGCTCATGGACGAGGCGCTGCGCCGGGCCGCCGCGGCCGGGGCCGAGCGGGTCCGGCTCACCGTCTGGGAGTGGCGGGAAGGCCCCCTCGCGCTCTACCGCAAGCGGGGCTTCGCGCCCGCCGCGCCCTGGGAGGACCGGGCGGGCCTCGTCTTCCTGGAGAAGCGGCTCGCCCCCGCCGACCGGGTCGAGCTGCTGGCCCCCGAGGCCGTACGGGAGCACGCGGGGGCCCTGGGGGCGCTGCTGGCGGACGCGGTGGACGGCGGCGCCTCCGTCGGCTTCCTGGCGCCCCTGGACCCCGCCGAGGCCGCCGCCTGGTGGGCCGGGGCCGCCGGGACGCGGGACGTGTGGGCGGCCTTCGGGCCGGACGGCGCCGTCACCGGGGCCGTCACCCTCGTGCGTACCGGCACCGCCAACGGCCGGCACCGCGGCGAGATCGCCCGGCTGCTCGTGCACCGCTCGGCCCGCGGCCGGGGGCTCGGCCGCCGCCTGCTGGCCGTCGCCGAGGCCCACGCCGCCGCCACCGGCCTCACCCTGCTCGTCCTGGACACCCAGACCGACAGCCCCGCCGAGCGCCTCTACCGGAGCGCCGGCTGGACCGCGGCGGGCACCATCCCGGCGTACGCCGCCGACCCGGCCGGCGTCCCGCGGCCGACGACGCTCTACTACAAGCAGCTGCCGGCGGCATGACGAAGGGCCCGGAAGCGCGGTGCTTCCGGGCCCTTCACCCGTTCCGTACGGCCGGCGGGTCAGCGCAGCTGCGCCGCCTCCGCCTGCCGGGCCTCCCGGCTCTCGCGGCGGTTGCCGCGGAAGGTGTTCACCCGGCGGGCGGTCGCGAAGAGGGGGATCACGGCGCCCAGCACGACCTGGAGGGCGCAGCCGGTCTGGAGCAGGAACTGCCCGCCGGGGGCGTCGAACGCCCAGGCGGCCAGCATGGCCATCGCTCCGACGATCCAGCTGAGCATGGCCGCCGCGAGGACGCCCCGCGGCTTGGGGTACTCGACCCGGCTCACCATCAGCCACGCGGTGCCGATGATCGCGAGCAGCGTCGGGATGAACGGCAGCTCCAGCAGGATGATCGAGACCACCGTCAGCGCGCCGAAGGGGCTCGGCATGCCCTGGAACATGCCGTCCTTCATCGTCACGCAGGAGAACCGCGCGAGCCGCAGCACCACGGCGAGCAGCACCACGATCGCGGCGACCGCCGAGACCTTCTGCTGCGCGTCGTCGGCGACCATGCCGTAGACGAGCACGAAGTACGCCGGGGCCAGACCGAAGCTGATCAGGTCCGACAGGTTGTCGAGCTCGGCGCCCATCGGCGAGCTGCGGAGCTTGCGCGCCACGATGCCGTCGAAGAGGTCGAAGATCGCCGCGCACAGCATCAGTATCACGGCCGTGGCGGCGCTGTTGCGCGCCATGCCCGTCTCCGTGCTGCCGGTGAGGTGCGGGATGAGGATGCCCGTGGTGGTGAAGTACACCGCCATGAAGCCACACGTGGCGTTGCCGAGCGTGAGGGCGTCCGCTATGGACAGCCTCAGCGACAGCGGCATCTCCTCCGCCTCGTCGGCCGCGTCCGCCTCGGCGTCGGCGACCCAGTCGGCGGCCCGTGTGTCGGGATCAATCACGGTCAATGCGAGTCACCCCCGCGGTCGTGACCTGTCCCACCTCGACGGCGACCTCGACACCTTCCGGGAGGTAGATGTCGACGCGCGAGCCGAAGCGGATCAGGCCGATCCGGTCACCCTGCTCGACCTTCGTCCCCTGCGGGATGTACGGCACGATGCGCCGCGCCACGGCACCCGCGATCTGGACCATCTCGATGTCACCGAGCTCGGTGTCGAAGTGCCAGACGACGCGCTCGTTGTTCTCGGACTCCTTGTTGAAGGCCGGGACGAATCCGCCGGGGACGTGCTCGACCGAGGTCACCGTGCCGGCCAGCGGCGCACGGTTGACGTGCACGTTCAGCGGGCTCATGAAGATGGCGACGCGGGTCCGCCCGTCCTTCCACGGCATGATGCTCTGCACCACGCCGTCGGCGGGGGAGATGACGCGGCCCTGAGCGATCTCGCGCTCGGGGTCGCGGAAGAACCACAGCATGCCGGCCGCGAGCGCGGTGGTCGGCACGGCGATGGCCCGGGCGCGCTTCGAACGGCCGGAGCGCGCGAGGCTGAGCGCCGCCGTGGCGACGGTCGGCAGGAGCCACGGCGACGCTCCGCGTGCGATGCGTACGCCCTTGAGGCTGTCGCGGTGTGCAGAGTTTGGGCTGTGGGGCATGGATGACCTTCGTAGCGGATGATGCCGCGCTGGCAACGGGGGACGGCGGCTTTCCGGCGATGCTATCGGTTGCGGGGCGCAACTGGGCAAGCCAGGAACCGAGTCGACGGCCGGAAGACGAACACGATGTGTGATCTTCTTCGCGGCCGAATCGACTCAAAACCGACAATCAGCCCTGGAACCGGTACTCCTCAAGGAGGCGGCGGCCAATGATCATTTTCTGGATCTCGGCGGTACCTTCACCGATGAGCAGCATCGGCGCCTCGCGGTAGAGACGCTCGATCTCGTACTCCTTCGAGAACCCGTAGCCGCCGTGAATGCGGAAGGCATCCTCCACGACCTCCTTGCAGTATTCGGAGGCGAGATACTTCGCCATCCCCGCTTCGAGGTCGTTTCGTTCCCCGGAGTCCTTTTTGCGTGCTGCGTTCACCATCATGGCATGGGCGGCCTCGACCTTGGTAGCCATTTCGGCCAGCTTGAACTGGATCGCCTGGTGCTGGGCGATCGGCTTGCCGAAGGTCTGGCGCTGCTGGGCGTACTGGACACCCAGCTCGAAAGCACGCTGCGCGACGCCGCAACCACGGGCCGCCACGTTCACGCGGCCCACCTCGACGCCGTCCATCATCTGGTAGAAGCCCCGGCCGGTGACCCCGCCGAGCACCCGATTGGCCGGAATGCGCAGGCCGTCCATGATGAGCTCGGTCGTGTCGACGCCCTTGTAGCCCATCTTGTCGATCTTGCCGGGGATGGTGAGGCCGGGGCGGACCTCTCCGAAGCCGGGCTCCTTCTCGACGAGGAAGGTCGTCATCGACTTGTGGGGCGCGGTGCCCTCGGGGTGGCCTTCGTCACTTCGGACGAGAACGGCGACCAGCGTTGACGTCCCGCCGTTCGTCAGCCACATCTTCTGGCCGTTCAGGACGTACTCGTCGCCGTCCCGGACCGCCTTCGAGGTGATGGCGGACACGTCCGAGCCGAGGCCCGGCTCCGACATCGAGAACGCGCCGCGCACCTCGCCGGCCGCCATCCGGGGCAGGAAGTGGTCCTTCTGCTCCTGGGTGCCGTGCTGCTTCAGCATGTACGCCACGATGAAGTGGGTGTTGATGATGCCGGACACCGACATCCAGCCGCGCGCGATCTCCTCCACGCACAGCGCGTAGGTGAGCAGCGACTCGCCCAGGCCCCCGTACTCCTCGGGGATCATCAGGCCGAAGACGCCGAGCTCCTTGAGCCCGTCGACGATGTCCTGGGGGTACTCGTCGCGGTGCTCCAGCTCGGTCGCGACCGGGATGATCTCCTTGTCGACGAAGTCCCGCACGGTGGCGAGGATCTCCTGCTGGACGTCGGTCAGACCGTGGGTCTGGGCGAGTCGCGCCATGGCTTACTTCCCCTGTTCCTTCAGCTCCGGGCGGCCCGGCTGCTCGCCGCCGCGCGCGTCGATGTACTCGGCGGTCGGGACCATCACCTTGCGGCGGAAGACGCAGACGAGGGTGCCGTCCTGCTTGTAGCCCTTGGTCTCGACGTACACGATCCCGCGGTCCGTCTTGGACTTCGACGGGGTCTTGTCGAGGACGGTGGTCTCGCCGTAGATCGTGTCGCCGTGGAAGGTCGGCGCCACGTGCCGCAGCGACTCGATCTCCAGGTTGGCGATGGCCTTGCCGGAGACGTCCGGCACGGACATGCCGAGCAGCAGCGAGTAGATGTAGTTGCCCACCACCACGTTCCGCTTGAAGTCGGTCGTGTTCTCCGCGTAGTTCACGTCCATGTGGAGCGGGTGGTGGTTCATGGTGAGCAGACAGAAGAGGTGGTCGTCGTACTCGGTGACCGTCTTCCCGGGCCAGTGCTTGTAGACGGCACCGACCTCGAACTCCTCGTAGGTACGTCCGAACTGCATGGGGTCAGGCCTCCGGGATCTCGAACTTGCTGGTGCGCTGCATGCCGGCGGCGCGGCCCTTGCCGGAGATGACCAGGGCCATCTTGCGGGAGGCCTCGTCGATCATCTCGTCGCCGAGCATCGCGGAGCCCTTCTTCCCGCCGGCCTCGGAGGTGTAGTAGTCGTACGCGTCGAGGATCAGCTCGGCGTGGTCGTAGTCCTCCTGCGAGGGCGAGAAGATCTCGTTCGCGGCGGCGACCTGGTCCGGGTGGAGCACCCACTTGCCGTCGAAGCCGAGGGCGGCGGCGCGCTGGGCGACCGCCCGGTAGCCCTCCTGGTTGCGGATCTGGAGGTAGGGGCCGTCGATCGCCTGGAGGTTGTTGGCGCGGGCCGCCATCAGGATGCTCATCAGAATGTGGTGGTACGCGTCCGCCGGGTAGCCGGGCGGCTGCTCGCCCACGACCAGCGACTTCATGTTGATGGAGGCCATGAAGTCGGCCGGGCCGAAGATGATCGTCTCGACGCGCTGGGACGCCTGCGCGATCGCGTTGACGTTGTTCAGGCCCTGGGCGTTCTCGATCTGCGCCTCGATGCCGATCTTGCCGACCTCGAAGCCCATGGTCTTCTCGATCTGGGTGAGCAGCAGGTCGAGCGCGACGATCTGCTGGGCGTCCTGGACCTTCGGCAGCATGATGCAGTCGAGGTTCTGGCCGGCGCCCTCGACGACCGTGACGACGTCGCGGTACGTCCAGTGGGTCGTCCAGTCGTTGACGCGGACCACGCGGGTCTTGCCGGTCCAGTCGCCCTCGTTCAGGAACTTCACGATGGTGTGGCGGGCCTCCGGCTTGGCCAGCGGGGCGCAGGCGTCCTCCAGGTCGAGGAAGACCTGGTCGGCGGCGAGGCCCTGGGCCTTCTCCAGGAAGCGCGGGTTGGAGCCGGGCACCGCGAGGCAGGAGCGGCGGGGGCGCAGCCGGTTCACGGGGGACGCGGGGCTGGTCATGCGGGGACCTCCAGGGGGTCGAGCTTGTTCGCTTTCCGGATCTCGTCGACGATACGGCCGATGATCTCGGTGATGCCGAAGTCCTTCGGGGTGAAGACGGCGGCCACGCCCGCGCGGCGCAGTTCCTCGCCGTCGGCGTTCGGGATGATCCCGCCGACCACGACCGGGATGTCGGTCGCGCCGGCCTGCTTCAGCCGGTCCAGGACGTCCGGGACGAGCTGGGCGTGGGAGCCGGAGAGGATCGACAGGCCGACGGCGTGCACGTCCTCCTCCAGGGCCGCGTCCACGATCTGCTCCGGGGTGAGCCGGATGCCCTGGTAGACCACCTCGAAGCCGGCGTCGCGGGCCCGGACGGCGATCTGCTCGGCGCCGTTGGAGTGCCCGTCGAGGCCCGGCTTGCCGACCAGGAAGCGGAGCTTGCCGATCCCCAGGTCCTCGGCGGTGCGGTCCACCTTGCGGCGGACCTCGGCGAGCGGCGAGCCGGACTCGGCCGGCACGGCGACCGGGGCGGAGGAGACGCCGGTGGGGGCCCGGTACTCGCCGAAGACCTCGCGCAGCGCCCCGGCCCACTCGCCGGTGGTGACGCCGGCCCGGGCGCACTCCAGGGTGGCCTCCATCAGGTTCTCGGTGCCCCGCGCGGCCTCCTTCAGCTGCTCCAGGGCCTGCTGGGTGGTGGGGAAGACGAACGGGTCGCCGTTGCCCTGGCGGTCGGTGGACTCCTGCCGCTCGGCGCGCCAGCGGGTGACGGCGGCGACCACGCGGGCCTCGACGGCCGGGTCGACGGTCTGGATGGCGGTGTCGAGGTCGGCGGTGAGCGGGTTCGGCTCGGTGGTCTCGAAGACGTTGACGCCGACGATCTTGTCCTCGCCGGACTCGATCCGGGCGCGCCGCTCGGCGTGCGAGGCGACGAGCTGCGCCTTGAGGTAGCCGGACTCGACGGCGGCCATCGCGCCGCCCATCTCCTGGATCCGGTCGATCTCGGCCAGGCACTCGGCGACGAGGGCGTCGACCTTGGCCTCGATGACGTGGGAGCCGGCGAAGATGTCGTCGTACTCCAGCAGGTCGGACTCGTGGGCGAGGACCTGCTGGATGCGCAGCGACCACTGCTGGTCCCAGGGCCGGGGGAGGCCCAGGGCCTCGTTCCAGGCGGGGAGCTGGACGGCGCGGGCGCGGGCGTCCTTGGAGAGGGTGACGGCCAGCATCTCCAGGACGATCCGCTGGACGTTGTTCTCCGGCTGGGCCTCGGTGAGGCCGAGCGAGTTGACCTGGACGCCGTAGCGGAAGCGCCGCTGCCTGGCGTCCTCGATGCCGTACCGCTCCCGCGTGATCTTGTCCCAGATGCGGCCGAAGGCGCGCATCTTGCACATCTCCTCGATGAAGCGGACGCCCGCGTTCACGAAGAAGGAGATGCGGGCGACGACCTCGCCGAACCGCTCCTCGGGGACCTGCCCCGAGGCGCGGACGGAGTCGAGGACGGCGATGGCGGTGGACATCGCGTACGAGATCTCCTGGACCGGGGTGGCCCCGGCCTCCTGCAGGTGGTAGCTGCAGATGTTGATCGGGTTCCACTTCGGGATGTGGTTGACCGTGTACGCGATCATGTCCGTCGTGAGGCGGAGCGAGGGGCCGGGCGGGAAGACGTGCGTCCCGCGCGACAGGTACTCCTTCACGATGTCGTTCTGCGTGGTGCCCTGGAGCTTGGTGATGTCCGCACCCTGCTCCTCGGCCGCCACCTGGTAGAGCGCCAGGAGCCACATCGCCGTGGCGTTGATGGTCATCGAGGTGTTCATCTGCTCCAGGGGGATGTCCTGGAACAGCCGGCGCATGTCACCGAGGTGCGAGACCGGGACGCCGACCCGGCCGACCTCGCCGCGGGCGAGGACGTGGTCGGGGTCGTAGCCCGTCTGGGTCGGCAGGTCGAAGGCGACCGACAGGCCGGTCTGCCCCTTGGCGAGGTTGCGCCGGTACAGCTCGTTGGACGCCTCGGCGGTCGAGTGACCGGCGTACGTCCGCATGAGCCACGGACGGTCCTTCTGACGCTCAGTCATGTGCGGTCCCCGGCTCAGACGTTGCGGAAGCGGTTGATGGCGTCGATGTGCTTGGCCCGCATCTCCTCGTCGCGGACGCCCAGGCCCTCCTGGGGGGCGAGCGCGAGGACGCCGACCTTGCCCTGGTGCAGGTTGCGGTGGACGTCGTACGCCGCCTGGCCGGTCTCCTCCAGGGTGTACGTCTTCGAGAGCGTGGGGTGGATCTTGCCCTTGGCGATCAGGCGGTTGGCCTCCCACGCCTCGCGGTAGTTGGCGAAGTGCGAGCCGATGATCCGCTTCAGCGACATCCACAGGTAGCGGTTGTCGTACTCGTGCATGTAGCCCGAGGTTGAGGCGCAGGTGGTGATGGTGCCGCCCTTGCGGGTGACGTAGACGGAGGCGCCGAAGGTCTCGCGGCCGGGGTGCTCGAAGACGATGTCGATGTCCTCGCCGCCGGTGAACTCGCGGATCTTGGAGCCGAACCGCTTCCACTCGCGCGGGTCCTGGGTCCGCTCGTCCTTCCAGAACTTGTAGCCCTCCGCGTTGCGGTCGATGACCGCCTCGGCGCCCATGGACCGGCAGATGTCGGCCTTCTCGGGGGAGGAGACGACGCAGATCGGGTTGGCGCCGCCGGCCAGGGCGAACTGGGTGGCGTACGAGCCGAGGCCGCCGGAGGCGCCCCAGATGAGGACGTTGTCGCCCTGCTTCATGCCGGCGCCGTTGCGGGAGACCAGCTGCCGGTAGGCGGTGGAGTTGACCAGGCCGGGGGCGGCGGCCTCCTCCCAGCTGAGGTGCTTCGGCTTCGGCATCAGCTGGTTGGACTTGACGAGCGCGATCTCGGCGAGGCCGCCGAAGTTGGTCTCGAAGCCCCAGATCCGCTGCTCGGGGTCGAGCATGGTGTCGTTGTGGCCGTCGGACGACTCCAGCTCGACCGAGAGGCAGTGCGCGACGACCTCGTCGCCCGGGTTCCAGGCGTTGACGCCCGGGCCGGTGCGCAGCACGACGCCCGCGAGGTCGGAGCCGATGACGTGGTACGGCAGGTCGTGGCGCTTGGTCAGCTCGGAGAGGCGGCCGTAGCGCTCCAGGAAGCCGAAGGTGGAGACGGGCTCGAAGATCGAGGTCCAGACCGAGTTGTAGTTCACGGAGCTGGCCATGACGGCGACGAGCGCCTCGCCCGGGCCGAGCTCGGGGAGCGGCACCTGGTCGAGGTGCAGCGACTTGCGGGGGTCCTTGTCGCGGCTGGCGACTCCGGCGAACATCTCGGCCTCGTCCTTGTGGACGGTGACGGCCCGGTACGACTCGGGGAGCTTGATGTTCGCGAAGTCGGCGGACGTGGCGTCCGGCGACTGGATCGCGTCCAGGATTTCCTTCACGGTGTGCCTCCGGCGGTGAGCGTCCGGGACCGGACGCCTGAGGGATACGTCGGGGAGTGCTGCTGCTGTGGAGGTGTGCCGTCGGTTCGGCTCGGGTGGTGCGTGGCGGCGCCGTTGGTGGGGCGCGAGGGTGCCTGTGACGCAGGCGTCCGGGCGCACGGCCACGGGGGCCGAGGGGACGCCCGGAGCACGGGGTTCCGTGTGCTCCGGTCGCCCGGACACCCTCAACGTATGGCACGCCGTGTCACGTGACAAGGCACTGCGTGCCAACAATTTCTCTCAGATGCGAAAAGGTGCTCACGGATGAGCGATGATCGATCGAATGCGCCTCTGAGCTGGGTAAACGCGACGAGGGCCGCCTCCGGAAACCGGAGGCGGCCCTCGTGCCGGACCTTCGAAGATGGGGGAGAAGCGCCCCTCAGCCCTTCGTGAGTGCCTGCTGGATCGTCCGCATGACCTCGTCCAGCGGAGCGTCGGTACGGGCGACGGCGACCACCACGTCACCCGACCCGGAGACCTGCGCGACCGGCGCCTCCGGCGCCTCCGGCGTCTGCTGCGGGGCCGGCTGCCGCGTCTCCCGCGGGGGCTGGGCCTGGGGCGGCTGCGCCTGCGGCTGCGGCGAGGAGGGGGCCGGGCGGCCCGCGCCTATGCCGGTCCCGAACGTGTCCCGGACGATCGCGAAGGCGTGGTCGAGCTGGCTCTCCACGTCGCCCTGGCCGCCGGCCCGCAGCCACCGCCGCAGCACGTGGTTGTGGGCCGTGACCACCGCCGACGCCGCCACCTCGGCGAGCAGCGGGTCGTCGTTGCCGTCGTGGTGGTCCCGCTCGTCGAAGTGGCCCAGCAGATAGCGGGTGAAGAGCCGCTCGTAGCGGGCCACCGAGGCGATCTCGCGCTCCCGGAGCGTCGGCACCTCGCGGGTCAGCCGGTACCGGGCCACGGAGATCGCGGGGGAGCCCGCGTACATCTTCATGACCTCCTTGATGCCCCGGCAGACCGTGTCGAGCGGGTGCTCGTGCGGCGGCGCCGCGTTCAGCACCGCCTCCGCCCGCACCAGGGTGTCGTCGTGGTCCGGGAAGATCGCCTCCTCCTTGGACCGGAAGTGGCGGAAGAAGGTCCGCCGGGCCACCCCGGCCGCCGCCGCGATCTCGTCGACGGTGGTGGCCTCGTACCCCTTCGTGGCGAAGAGCTCCATCGCGGCGGCCGCCAGCTCCCGCCGCATCTTCAGCCGCTGCGCGGCGGCACGGGTCCCCGCCGCGCTCTCCTGAGCGTCCGACGGAGAGGTGGCACGGGGTGTCTTCACGGCCTTGGGCATGACCCGAACGTACTGCATACCCGCAGGAAGACGCGCCCTCGGGGGCGGGCCGCCGGACGGCTCCAGCAGCCCGCCCCACCCCGGTCCGGGATCGCCCGCGTCAGCGCCGGGCATATTCGCGGAAGCCGCGCCCCGTCTTGCGGCCGAGGCAGCCGGCCGCCACCAGGTGCTCCAGCAGCGGCGCCGGGGCCAGGCCCGGGTCGCGGAACTCGCGGTGCAGCACCTTCTCGATGGCGAGCGACACGTCCAGGCCGACCACGTCCAGCAGCTCGAACGGGCCCATCGGGTACCCGCCGCCCAGCTTCATCGCCGTGTCGATGTCGTCCAGCGTCGCGTAGTGCTCCTGGACCATCTTCACCGCGTTGTTCAGGTACGGGAACAGCAGCGCGTTCACGATGAAGCCGGCCCGGTCGCCGCAGTCCACCCCGTGCTTCCGGATCTTCGCGGTGACCTCGCGGACGGTGGCGTGCACGTCGTCGGCGGTCAGCACCGTCCGCACGATCTCGACCAGCTTCATCGCCGGCGCCGGGTTGAAGAAGTGCATGCCGATGACGTCCTGCGGACGCGTGGTGGCCCGCGCGCACGCCACGACGGGCAGCGAGGAGGTCGTGGTGGCGAGCACCGCGCCCGGCTTGCAGACCTTGTCCAGCCGGGCGAAGAGCTCCTGCTTGATCGCCAGGTCCTCGGCGACCGCCTCGACCGCCAGGTCCACCTCGGCGAAGGCGTCCAGCGAACCGGCCGGCGTGATCCGGGCCAGCGCCTCGTCGCGGGCCTCCGCGGTCAGCCGGCCCTTCTCCACCGAGCGGCCCAGCGACTTCGCGACGAACGCCTTGGCCGCGTCCGCCTTCTCCTGCGAGCGGGCGGCGAGGACGACGTCGTACCCGGCCTTGGCGAAGACCTCGGCGATGCCCGAGGCCATCGTGCCCGACCCGGCCACGCCGACCGCGCGCACCTCGCGGCCCGCGCCGCCCGCGCCCGGCCCGGCCGGGGTCTGCGCGTCGGCGACCTTCTCGGCCGAGTCCGGCGCCGCGTACGTGTAGAAGCCGCGGCCCGCCTTGCGGCCGGTCAGCCCGGCCTCGGCGAGCTGCTTCAGGATCGGGGCCGGGGCGTGCAGGCGGTCGTGGGACGCCTGGTACATCGCGTCGAGGACGGTACGGGCCGTGTCGATGCCCACCAGGTCCAGCAGCTCCAGCGGGCCCATCGGCAGGCCGCAGCCCAGCTTCATCGCCGCGTCGATGTCCTCGCGGGACGCGTAGCGGGCCTCGTACATCGCCGCGGCCTGGTTCAGATAGCCGAAGAGCAGGCCGTCCGCGACGAAACCGGCCCGGTCGCCGACCGCCACCGGCTCCTTGCCGAGGTCCTCGGCGAGCCGGGTGACGGCGTCCACCGCCCGCGGGTCGGTGAGCACCGAGGAGACCACCTCGACCAGCTTCATCGCCTGGACCGGCGCGAAGAAGTGCAGGCCGAGCACGCGCTCCGGGTGCGCGGAGTCGGCGGCCAGCCGGGTCACCGAGAGCGCGTTGGTGCCGGTGGCGAGGATGGCGTCCGGCCGGACGATCCCGTCCAGGGCGCGGAAGACCTCCTGCTTGGTCTCGTACGACTCCGGGACCACCTCGACGACGAGGTCGGCCGCGGCGGCGGCCTGGAGGTCCGTGTAGACGCGGAAGCGCGCCAGCGCGTCCTGCCGCTCCTCCTCGGTGATGCGCTCGCGGGCCACCGCGCGGGCGGTGGACGCCTCCAGGGCGGCGACGGCCCGGGCGGCGGCGGACTCGCTGATGTCGATGCCGACGACCTCACGGCCCGCCCGGATGAGGACGTCGGCGATGCCGGTGCCCATGGTGCCGAGACCGACGACGGCGATGGTGGAGAGAGGGGTGTCCATCAGGGGACTCCTGGGAGGAAGAGTGACGACTGAGGGCGGTCCGCGCGGAAAGGAGAGGCGCGGGAAATGCCGCGTGCGCGGTCGGCCGTCCGGAGACGGCGCCGCGGGGTACGGGATACGCCCCGGATACGGGATGCGGCCCGTGTACGGGGATCCGGACCCGGACGCACGGCGGCGAGGGCCTGGAGAGGAATAAAGGGCCGACGCGGGGCTCTGTCCCTGAGCCGCGCCGAGAACTGCCGAACCGACCAGCGCTCACCGCGGCTGCGTCACCAGGCCGCGGCGAGAAAGTGCGGGGGTTCCCCGCTCAGTTGAGATTAACCGGCCGGTAACGAGCGCGCCAGTCCTGGGAAGTCGGGAAAATGTGATGTGGATCGCGGATAGCCTCGGATTCATGGAAAACGCCGAGGGATTGTTCCGGGATCCCGAATTCTGCTCGATGATCGATCGATTGCGGGAGGAGATCGAGAACACCGGGGGAACCGTTCCCGCCGCATTCGAAGAACTCGCCCGCACCGCCGATCCCGGGGAACTCCACGCGCGGCTCAGCGCCCCCGGGCATCCGCTCTGGGCCCGGGAAATCGCCGCCTACCGGCTCGGCACGGCCGGCGACCCGCGTGCCTTCGAGGCGCTGGTCCTCCTCCTCAACCACCGGGACCCCGGGCGCTGCGTCACCGCCGCCCACGCGCTCGTCCGGCTCGGGGACCCCCGCACGGCCCGGGCCGCCGCCGCGCTCGCCACCAACGAACTCCGCGTCGCCTACGCCCTGTCGCCGGTCCGGCTGCTCGCCGAGCTGCGCGCCCCGGAGTCCGTCCCCGCCCTCGTCACCGTGCTGGAGCGCCGGCTCGCGCCGGGCGACCCGCACTGGCGGGTCGGCCTCGCGTGCGTCGAAGGGCTCGGGGCGCTGGGCGACCCGCGGGCCCGGGACGTCCTGGAGGCGGCCCTCCCGCACCCGCGCCTGGGCCGCGCCGCCGAACGCTCGCTGGCGCTGCTCGGCGGCCCCGCGGTCTGACCGGGCGGCGGATCAGCGGATCAGCCGCAGCTCCGCCGGTCCGTCCTGCGGGCGCCGCTCCGGGACCAGCGCGAACGCCTCGACCTCCATGAGCAGTTCGGGCCGCACCAGCGCGTGCACCTGGACCGCCGAGCTCGCCGGCAGCGGAAGCCCGGCGAAGGCCGCGTCCCGGGCGTCCCGCAGGGCCGGCAGGTGGGCGAGGTCGGTGAGGAAGTAGGTCAGCTTCACCACGTCCCCGAACCCCGCGCCGGCGGCGGCCAGGCAGCGCTCCAGGTTCGCGAAGACCTGACGGGCCTGCGCGGCCGGGTCGCCCGCGCCCACGACGGCGCCCGAGGCGTCGAGCGCGACCTGGCCGGAGACCGCGACGAACCGGCCCGTGCCCCAGACGACGTGGCTGTACTGCGGGCTGGGCGCGACGCCCTCGGGAGCGGGCACGTGGGTCAGGTGGCTGGTCATGCCCCACATCCTCGCGCACGCCACTGACAACGCCCGCGCCCTTCGGGGGGCGCGGGCGTCAGGAGTGACGAGAAGCACAGTCAGCGCACGTGCCCCAGCAGGCCGTGGAGGGTGGTCCCGGACGGCAGCACCCGGGCGGCGGCCTTCCGCACGGTGTCCGTCTTCGCGGCTTCCTTCGGGGAGTCCTTCGGTGCGGCTTCCTTCTCGGCGGGCTTCTTCGCGGGCTTCGCCGCGGCGACCGGGTCAGGCTTCGGCGCCGGGAGGGCGGCGCAGACGGCGTCCACCTCGGACCCGCCCTCGGCGCGCGGCACGCGCCCCGTGGCGAAGAAGGTGCTCAGGTGCCGGTCGAGGCAGTCGTTGCCGGCGAGGGTCACCCCGTGGTTCCCGCCGCCCTCCTCGACGACCAGGCTGGAGCCGCGGATCATCCGGTGCAGGGCGAGCCCGCCCTCGTACGGGGTGGCGGCGTCGTCCGTGGCCTGGAGGATGAGGACCGGCGGCAGCTGGTCGTTGGTGACGTCCGGCGGGGTGAGCGGCTCCACCGGCCAGAACGCGCACGGCGCATTGTACCAGGCGTTGTTCCAGGTGGAGAAGGGCGCCTTGGCGTGCACCTCCCAGTTGTCCTTCCGCCACACGTTCCAGTCGCGGGGCCAGGCGGCGTCGCGGCACTGGACGGCGGTGTAGACCGAGTAGCCGTTGTCGGCGGCGGCGTCGGCCTCGCCGTACCGCTCATAGGCGGCGGTGAGCGGCGCCGGGTCGCCCTCGTTCACGTACGCCGAGAACGCGGTCGCCAGCTTCGGCCAGTACCCGTCGTAGTAGCCGCCCGGCAGGAAGGTGTCCTCCAGCTCGCCGGGGCCGACCTTGCCGCCCGCCGGGGAGTCGCGCAGCTCCTCGCGCATCCGGTACCAGGCGGCCTCGACCTCGGCGGGGTCGGTGCCGAGCCGGTAGACGGCGTCGTGCCGCGCGACCCACGCCATGAAGTCCTTGTGGCGGGTGTCGAAGGCGTAGTCCTGCGCGATGTTGTCCTCGTACCAGACGCCGTTCGGGTTGACGACGGAGTCCAGCGCCATGCGGCCGACCCGCTCCGGGTACAGCCGCGCGTACACGGCGCCCAGGTAGGTCCCGTACGAGTAGCCGAGGTAGTGGATCCGCTCGGCGCCGAGCGCCCGCCGGATGAGGTCGACGTCGCGGGCGGTGGAGACGGTGTCGATGTACGGGAGCACGTCGGCGTGCTTCTTGCCGCAGGCGGCGGCGAAGGCCTGGGCGCGCTCCAGGGCGTTGCGCTCGGTGTCGGCGCCGCGCGGCACGGAGTCCGGGCGGACCGGGTCGAAGTGGCCGGGGCGGCAGTCGAGCGCGGGTTCGCTCTCGCCGACGCCGCGCGGGTCGAAGCCGATCACGTCGTACCGGGCGGCGACGTCGGCGGGCAGCGAGGCGGCGACGTAGCCGGCCATGCCGCGTCCGCTGCCGCCGGGGCCGCCCGGGTTGACGAGCAGCGGACCCTCGGAGGTCTCGGCGGTGTGCGGGATCCGGGTCAGCGCGAGCGTGATGCTCCGGCCGGCCGGGTCGTCGTGGACGAGCGGCACCTTCAGGGTGGCGCACTGGAGCCGGGGGTACGCCTTCGTACCGCAGGCGGTCCAGGAGAGGGCGGGGAGGGGGCGGGGGGTCGGGTCACCGGTGCCCGCGGCGGACGCGGGCAGGACGGTGACCGTCCCGGCGACCAGCGCCCCGGCGGCGATCAGCATTCCTGCGCGGGTGGTCATGGAGCGTGGAGTGCCCCGCGGGGCGCGGGACACGACAGGTTCAGCCGGTAATCGACCCGAACGGAGGGCGCGATGACGGCGTGTCAGGTGACTTCCCGGCGTGTCGCCGGGCGGGGCGATCCGGGCCGGGCCGCCGGGGTCCCGGCCTGGGGCGTCGAGGTCCCGGCCTGGGGGCGTCGGGTCAGAGCAGGGTCAGCTGTTCCGGGTCGCCGGCCGGCGGGGCGGGGGTGGGGCGCGGGACGCGCCGCGGGGTGCCCCGGTCGGCGGGGCCGATGCCGAACTCGGCGGCCAGTTCGTGGACCTGGCGGGTGATGCGGCGCTGGTACCAGGTCGGCGCGTAGGCCCCGCCCGCGTACATCCGCTCGTACCGTCCGACCAGGTGGGGGTGGTGGCGGGCGAGCCAGGCCATGAACCACTCGCGGGCGCCGGGCCGCAGGTGGAGGACGAGCGGGGTGACGGAGACCGCGCCGGCCTCGGCGATGGCGCGGACGGTGGCGCGCAGCTGTTCGGGGGAGTCGCCGAGGAAGGGGACGACGGGGGCCATGAGGACCCCGCAGCCGATGCCGTGCTCGCCGAGGACGCGGACGACGTCGAGGCGGTGGTGCGGGGACGGCGTGCCGGGCTCGATCGTGCGCCACAGCTCCTCGTCGGTGAAGCCGACCGAGACGGAGACGCCGACCTCGGTGACCTCGGCGGCCTGGGTGAGCAGGTCCAGGTCGCGCAGGATGAGGGTGCCCTTGGTGAGGATGGAGAAGGGGTTGGCCCGGTCGCGCAGCGCGGTGAGGATGCCGGGCATGAGCCGGTACCGGCCTTCGGCCCTCTGGTAGCAGTCCACGTTGGTGCCCATCGCGATGTGGGCGCCCTGCCAGCGGCGGGAGGCGAGCTGCCGGGCGAGCAGTTCGGGGGCGTTGACCTTGACCACGATCTGGGAGTCGAAGCCGAGGCCGGTGTCCAGGTCGAGGTAGCTGTGGGTCTTGCGGGCGAAGCAGTAGACACATGCGTGTGTGCAGCCGCGGTACGGGTTCACCGTCCATTCGAACGGCATCCGGGAGGCGCCGGGGACCCGGTTGAGGATGGTGCGGGCACGGACCTCGTGGAAGGTGATCCCGCGGAACTCAGGGGTGTCGAAGGTACGGGTCGTGACCGCGTCCGCGCCGAAGAGGGCGGTGTCGGCGGGCGCGGACGGGGTCTCGCCCAGATGGTCCCAGCGCATGACGCCTCCTCCTCGATCGGTTTCGTTCGTACGTTCGACTGCAGTGGCCTCCAGAATAGAACATCTGTTCCCTTGATCGCCGCCACCCCGATTTCGCGCCCCGCCGGGCACGTGGTTCGCTTGGCCCACACCCCTGCACGAACCCCTGACAGCTGGAGGAAATGCGATGGCGCAGGTCGAGGCCACGACGGAACGGATCATCGCGGCGGACGCGGAGACCGTGTTCGACACGCTGGCCGACTACAGCGGCACGCGCGCGAAGCTGCTGCCCGAGCACTTCAGCGAGTACGAGGTGCGCGAGGGCGGCGACGGCGAGGGCACCCTCGTCCACTGGAAGCTCCAGGCCACCAGCAAGCGCGTCCGCGACTGCCTCCTGGAGGTCACCGAGCCCACCGACGGGCAGCTCGTCGAGAAGGACCGCAACTCCTCCATGGTCACCACCTGGACCGTGACCCCCGCCGGCGATGGCAAGTCGCGCGCCGTCGTCACCACCGTCTGGAACGGCGCCGGCGGCATCGGCGGCTTCTTCGAGCGCACCTTCGCGCCCAAGGGCCTCGCCCGGATCTACGACGCCGTGCTCGCCAACCTGGCGGCCGAGACCGAGAAGTAACGCCCGGGGCGTTCACCGATTCGAGTGGATTCCCCGCCGCCCCCGTACCGGCGCCCGACGCGCCGAGGGGGCGCGGGGAGATCCGCAAACGCGCTGATGAAGCGCCTCAAGTGCCCCCTCGCGCACCGCCGTTCACCCCTGCCGCGCCACCCGCCGCCCGTCCCGCCCGACTTGCTCCCGCTTCGCGCCCGATGCGAAGAATGGCCCGTCCCCCGAGACCGCCTCCCCGCCGAGGCCCGCCGACCCGGGGCGACGCCGTGACGAGGGGAGCCGTACGTGGGTGCCATCACGCTGGTGAAAGACACAGGGGAAGCCGCGGCGCGCCCCCAGGACGGCCCGCCCGGCGGCCCCCCGCCGCAGCCCGCGGCCGAGGCGCCCCTCGACCCCCGCCGCGTCCGGCTCGTCTTCTTCGGCCTCATGCTCGCGCTGCTCCTCGCCGCGCTGGAGCAGATGATCGTCGCCACCGCCCTGCCGAAGATCGTCGGCGAACTCCAGGGCCTGGACCGGATGTCCTGGGCGATCACCGCCTACCTGCTGACCTCCACCATCGGCCTGCCCGTCTACGGCAAGCTCGGCGACCTCCTCGGCCGCAAGAGCGTCTTCCTCTTCGCCATCGTCGTCTTCGTCATCGGCTCCGGCCTCGCCGGCTGGTCCCGCAGCATGGACGAGCTCATCGCCTTCCGCGCCCTCCAGGGCGTCGGCGCCGGCGGCCTCATGATCGGCGTCCAGGCGATCATCGCCGACATCGTCCCGCCCCGCGAACGCGGCCGCTACATGGGCCTGATCGGCGCCGCCTTCGGCCTCGCCTCCGTCGCCGGACCGCTCCTCGGCGGCTTCTTCACCGACCACGTCTCCTGGCGCTGGTGCTTCTACTTCAACGTCCCCTTCGGGCTCGTCACCCTCGCCGTCGTCGCCGTCGTCCTCAAACTGCCCAAGCCGAAGGCCCGCGCCCGCTTCGACGTCCTCGGCACCCTGCTCCTCGCCGCCGCCTCCACCTGCCTGGTCCTGCTGACCAGTTGGGGCGGGACGGAGTACGAATGGGACGACCGGGTCATCCTCGGCCTCGGCTGCGGCGCCGCCGGAACCGTCCTGCTCTTCCTGGTCGTCGAGCACCGCGCGCCCGAACCCCTCATCCCCCTGCGCCTGTTCCGCGACTCCGTCTTCACCGTCACGTCGCTCGTCGGCGCCGTCGTCGGCATCGCCCTCTTCGGCGCGGCCAGTTACCTGCCGACCTTCCTCCAGATGGTCGAGGGCGCCACCGCCACCGAGTCCGGGCTGCTCATGCTGCCGCTGATGGGCGGGATCGTCGTCGCCTCCGTCGTCTCCGGCCAGCTCATCAGCCGCACCGGCCGGTACAAGATCTACCCGCTGCTCGGCTCCGCGCTCGCCGTCGCCGGCATGGCCCTGCTCTCCCGCATGGACACCGGCACGCCGCGCCTCACCCACAGCCTCTGGCAGGCCGTGCTCGGCACCGGCATCGGCCTGATCATGCCGGTGCTCATCCTCGCCGTGCAGAACTCCGTCCGCCCCGCCGACCTCGGCACCGCCACCAGCGCCCACAACTACTTCCGCCAGATCGGCGGCAGCGTCGGCGCCGCGATCTTCGGCACCCTCTTCGCCGCCCGCCTCGACTCCGCCCTCGCCGACCGGCTCCCCGCGCTCCAGGACCCCGCCGCCGCAGGGGCCGCCGCCCTGCCGCCCGCCGAGGCGATCACCCCGCAGACGGTGCACGCCCTCCCGCCCGCCCTGCGCGACCTCTACATCCAGGCGTACGCGGACGCCATGCCGCGCATCTTCCTCTACCTCGTGCCGGTCCTCGTGCTCGGCCTCGTCCTCGCCTTCTTCCTCAAGGAGCAACCGCTGGTGTCCCACCCCACCCCCGCCACCGAGGCCTCCGACGCCTACCTCGACACCGGCGTCCAGGCCGTCCCGCACGCCCGCCACGCCGCCCCCGCCCCGGCGCCCGCCGCACCCCTCCACACCGGGGTGCCCGTCTGCGGCACCGTCCAGCACCACGACGGCAGCCGCGTCCCGCGCGCCGCGCTCACCCTCATCGACGTCGGCGGACGCCAGGTCGGCCGCGGCGCCAGCGGCGAGGACGGGCGGTACGCGCTGAGCGTGCCCGCCAGCGGCTCGTACGTGCTGATCGCCGCCGCCGGCGGCCACCAGCCGCAGGCCGTCTCCGTGACCGTCGGCGACCGGCCCGTCGACCTCGACGTCGTCCTCGGCGGCGCCGGCCGGCTCGCCGGCTGCGTCCTCACCGCCGACGGCAGCCCCGTACGGGACGCCGCCGTCACCCTCACCGACGTGCGCGGCGAGGTCGTCGCGTCCACCCGCAGCGGACGCGAGGGCGGGTACGTGATCACCGAACTGGTCGCCGGCGAGTACACCCTCGCGGCCAGCGCCCCCGCCTTCCGGCCCGCCGCCGTCCCGGTCAGCGTCCAGTCCTCCCGCGAGACCCGCCAGGACATCGAGCTGGCGGGCGGCGCGGTGCTGCGCGGCACGGTCCGGGCCGGCGGCGGGCGTCCGGTCGAGGACGCCCGGGTCACCCTGCTCGACGCGGCCGGGAACGTCGTCGACACCCTCACCACCGGCCCCGACGGAACCTTCCGCTTCGTCGACCTGTCCTCCGGCGAGTACACGGTCATCGCCGCCGGCTACCCACCCGTCGCCACCGTCCTCCAGGTGGCCGGCGGCGGCCGCACCGAACGCGACCTCCAGCTCGGCCACCAGGACTGACCGGGACCGGCCGGGCGGTGCCTCAGGAGGCGGTCGGCGCGGCCTTCCGCAGGGCGGCGATGCAGCTGCCGATCGCCTCCTGGAGCGCTTCGAGGCGCTGGAGCATGTCCTCCTCGTAGATCTCCTCCTCCAGCACCTCGTCGAGCGTCAGCTCCTCGAAGACCTTCGTGGCCTTCTGCAGCGAGCTGTAGAACCGGGTCCGGCGCTCCTGCACCCGCAGCGCCGGGTCCTCCTCGACGGCCTTGGCGACGAGCCCCTTCACCGACTCGTACGCCTCGCCGGCCCACTCGCCGGCCTCCTCCGCGTCGTCCAGCTCGTCGATCAGCGACAGATGCCGCTCCGCCTCCGCGCGGACCTCCGGCGGCGCCTCCACCGTCTGCCCGGCAGGCGTCTTGACCTGCCCGTTCTCCACGATCTGGCGGACGTAGCCGATCCGGTCCGCGACCTTCGCCTCGGTGGCCACGGCCTTCTTCAGGCCGTCGGTGCGGGCGATGGCCCGCGCCAGCTCCGTCTGGAGCGCCGGGTCCTCCTTCATCCGGTCGAGCAGCGCCCCGCGCGCCGCCTCCGCCGTCCCCGGGTCGGCGAGGATCGCGGCCCGCAGCGCCGTCGGGTTCTCCGCCACCTCCAGCGCCTTCGTCGGCCGGATGCCCTCCGCCTCGGCGGCGGCGGTGATCGCCTGGCCGCGCACCGAGGTCGCGCTGGTGCGGGAGGCGTAGTACGACAGCCACACGTCCGCGTCCGGCAGCTCGATGTCGGCGCCCGGCTCCAGCACCTCGAACTGCGGCACCAGACCGTCGTCGGCCGCCATGTCCCACGCCTTGTAGTACCGCATGACCCGCTCGGGGGAGCACCCCGCCAGCGCCGCGAACGCCCGCGCCGACACCTTCCGCGCCGCCACCCCCTCGGCCGCCTGCCCCCCGGGCCGCACGCTCCGCGCCACCTTCAGCGCGAACGCCCAGCCGCCGGTCCGCGCGTACACCCCGAAGTCCCGGGCGTCCCGGACGACGACCGGGTCGTGCCCGGCGGGGTCGGCCGCGCCCTCGTCCTCCCCGTCGGTCTCGTCGGTCTCGCCGGTCGCGACGGTCCTTTCGGACACCTCGGGCGCGGGGGCGGCCTCCGGGACCCAGAAGTTCTCCGCCGGCTCGGAGGAGTCGGGGGCGGGGGCGGGCGTGGTGTCGGACGGATCGAGGGCGATGGTCACCGAGAACACTCCGGATCGGTCGGGCGGGACAACTGCGGCCGACAGCCTATACGTACCCTTGGCGCTGTTTGGCCCGATTCTGGACACGGCCTTCCCGGAGCCCGGGGGAAGGCCCCTGACGTGCCCGTACGTCCGTCCCGGCGGCGCCAGTGGTCCACTCCAACGACAGTTATCCACAGGGGTGGTGGCCGTGCCGGGCGGAGCGTACGGTTCCCTGCATGAAGATCCTCATCAGCGCCGACATGGAGGGCGCCACCGGTGTCACCTGGCCCGCCGACGTGCTGCCCGGCACGCCGCAGTGGGAGCGGTGCCGGCCCATGTTCACCTCGGACGTGAACGCGGCGGCGCTCGGGTTCTTCGACGGCGGCGCCGACGAGGTGCTGGTGAACGAGGCGCACTGGACGATGCGGAACCTGCTCCTGGAGCGGCTGGACGAGCGGGTGCAGATGCTCACCGGCCGGCACAAGTCCCTCTCCATGGTCGAGGGCGTCCAGCACGGGGACGTCGACGGGATCGCCTTCGTCGGCTACCACACCGGCGCCGGCGCCGAGGGCGTCCTCGCCCACACCTACCTCGCCAACTCGATCACCGGCGTCTGGCTGAACGGCCTCCGGGCGAGCGAGGGCGTCCTCAACGCCCATGTCGTCGCCGAGTACGGCGTCCCCGTCGTCCTCGTCACCGGCGACGACCTGACCTGCGAGGACGCCCTCGGGTACGCCCCCGAGGCGCTGAAGGTCGCCGTCAAGGACCACGTCTCGCGGTACGCGGCGGTGTGCCGGACACCGGCCCGCACCGCCGCCGACATCCGGGCCGCCGCCCGCGAGGCCGCCGCCCTCGCCGTCCGGCACGAACCGGTGCACGCCGGACCGCACACCGTCGAGGTCGAGTTCGACGCCGAGCACCTGGGCGCCGCCGCCACGGTGGTTCCCGGCGTGGCGCGGAGCGGCGAGCGGCGCGTCGCGTACACCAGCGCGACGATGTACGAGGCGATCCGCACGTTCAAAGCGGTCACGACGATCGTCTCGGCCGCCGTGGAGGAGCAGTATGGCTAGCAGCACGGCCCCCGCAGGTCCCGACGCGACGGCGCTCGACGAGGTCGTCGCCTTCACCTCGGACCTCATCCGCATCGACACCACCAACCGGGGCGGCGGCGACTGCCGCGAACGCCCCGCCGCCGAGTACGTCGCCGAACGGCTCGCCGGCGCCGGGATCGAACCGACCCTGCTGGAGCGCACCCCCGGCCGGACCAACGTCGTCGCCCGCATCCCCGGCACCGACCCCGCGGCCCCCGCGCTCCTCGTCCACGGCCACCTGGACGTCGTTCCCGCCGACCCCGCCGAGTGGACCGTCCACCCCTTCTCCGGCGAGGTCCGCGACGGCGTCGTCTGGGGCCGCGGCGCCGTCGACATGAAGAACATGGACGCGATGGTCCTCGCCGTCGCCCGCTCCTGGGCCCGCCAGGGCGTCCGCCCGCGCCGCGACATCGTCCTCGCCTACACCGCCGACGAGGAGGACAGCGCCGACGACGGCTCCGGCTTCCTCGCCGACCGGCACGCCGCCCTCTTCGACGGCTGCACCGAGGGCATCAGCGAGTCCGGCGCCTTCAGCTTCCACCCCCACCCCGGGATGACGCTCTACCCGATCGGCGCCGGCGAGCGCGGCACCGCCTGGCTCAAGCTCACCGCCCACGGGCGGGCCGGCCACGGCTCCAAGGTCAACGACGCCAACGCCGTCACCCGCCTCGCCGCCGCCGTCGCCCGCGTCGGCGCCCACACCTGGCCGGTCCGCCTCACCGCCACCGTCCGCGCCGCCCTCACCGAACTCGCCGCGCTGCACGGCATCGACGTCGACACCGACGACCCCGACCTCGACGTACCGGTCCTCCTCGACAAGCTCGGGCCGGCCGCCGCCCTCGTCGAGGCCACCGTCCGCAACAGCGCCAACCCGACCATGCTCCAGGCCGGGTACAAGTGCAACGTCATCCCCGGCCAGGCCGTCGCCTACGTCGACGGACGGATGCTGCCGGGCGCGGAGGAGGAGTTCGCCGCCACCATGGACCGGCTCACCGGCCCGGACGTGGAGTGGGAGTTCCACCACCGCGAGGTCCCCCTCGAAGCCCCCGTCGACTCCCCGACCTTCGCCAAGCTCCGGGCCGCCGTCGAGCGCTTCGACCCGGACGGGCACGCCCTGCCGTTCACCATGTCCGGCGGCACCGACGCCAAGCAGTTCTCCCGCCTCGGCATCACCGGCTACGGCTTCTCGCCGCTGAAGCTGCCCCCGGGCCTCGACTACGGCGCGCTCTTCCACGGCGTGGACGAACGCGTCCCCGTCGACGCCCTGCACTTCGGCGTGCGCGTCCTCGACCACTACCTGAAGACCGCCTAGCGCCCGGACACCACCGACCCGTACCCAGGGGGGAACGAGCATGCAGCACACGGCCACCTACGGCAGCTGGCCGTCGCCCGTCACCGCCGCGCTCGCCGCGGCCGGCGACGGACGGCCGGAACACCTCGGCACCGTCGGCGACGAGGTGTGGTGGTCCGCGCCCCGCCCCGCCGAGGGCGGCCGGCGGACCCTCGTCCGGCGGCGCCCGGACGGCACCGAGGAGACCGTCCTGCCGCCGCCCTGGAACGTGCGGAGCCGGGTCATCGAGTACGGCGGACGCCCCTGGGCCGCCGTCGAACGGCCCGGCACCGGGCCGCTGCTGGTCTTCTGCCACTTCCCCGACCAGCGGCTGTACGCCTGCGAGCCCGACGCCGAGGACGGCGCCGCGCCCCGGCCGCTCACCCCCGTCTCCCCGGTGGGCGGCGGGCTGCGCTGGTCCGACCCCGTGCTCATGCCCGACCGGGGCGAGGTCTGGTGCGTCCTGGAGGAGTTCACCGGCCCGGCGCCCACCGACGTCCGCCGGGTCCTCGCCGCCGTCCCGCTCGACGGCTCCGCCGCCGCCGACCGGGCCGCCGTGCGCGAACTCTCCGACGGACGCCACCGGTTCGTCACCGGCCCCCGGATCTCCCCCGACGGGCGGCGGGCCGTCTGGCTCGGCTGGGACCACCCCCGGATGCCCTGGGACGGCACCGACGCCGTCCTCGCCGAGATCACCGGCGACGGCACCCTCAAGGACGCCAGGACCGTCGCCGGCGGCCCGGAGGAGTCGGTGCCGCAGGCCGACTGGGACGCCGCCGGCCGGCTCCTCTTCGCGAGCGACCGCACCGGCTGGTGGAACCTGTACCGCGCCGAGGTCGCCGCCGACGGCACCGTCGGCCCGGCCCGCGCCCTCTGCGCCCGCGACGAGGAGTTCGCCGGCCCCCTCTGGAAGACCGGACTCACCTGGTTCCAGGCGCTGGAGACCGGCCCGATCGCCGTCCTCCACGGACGCGGCGACGCCGTCCTCGGCATTCTCGACCCCGAGACCGGCGCCCTCGCCGACGCCCCCGGCCCCTGGACCGTCTGGGGCGCCACCCTCGCCGTCCACGGCACCCGCGTCCTCGGCGTCGCCGCCTCCCCCCGGCGCTTCGCCGAGGTCGTCGAACTCGACACCCGCACCGGCCGCACCCGCGTCGTCGGCTCCCCGCACCGCGACCCCGTCGATCCCGCCTACTACCCCGAGCCTGTCGCCCGCACCTTCACCGGCCCCGACGGCCGCGAGATCCACGCCCACGTCCACCCGCCGCGCAACCCCGCCGCGACCGGACCCGCCGGCGCGCTCCCGCCCTATGTGATCCGTGCCCACGGCGGACCCACCGGACGCTCCCCCCTCGTCCTCGACCTGGAGATCGCCTACTTCACCTCGCGCGGCATCGGCGCCGTCGAGGTCAACTACGGCGGCTCCACCGGCCACGGCCGCGCCTACCGCGAACGGCTCCGCGAGCAGTGGGGCGTCGTCGACGTCGAGGACTGCGCCGCCGTCGCCCGCGCCCTCGTCGCCGAGGGCACCGCCGACCCCGCCCGCCTCGCGATCCGCGGCGGCAGCGCCGGCGGCTGGACCACCGCCGCCTCCCTCGTCCAGACCGACGTCTACGCCTGCGGCACCATCCTCTACCCCGTCCTCGACCTTCAGGGCTGGGCCACCGACGAGACCCACGACTTCGAGTCCCGCTACCTCGACGGCCTCGTCGGCCGCCTCGACGAGGTCCCCGAACGGTACGCGGAACGCTCGCCGCTCGCCCACGTCGACCGGATCACCGCGCCCTTCCTGCTCCTCCAGGGCCTCGACGACGTCATCTGCCCGCCCGCCCAGGCCGAACGCCTCCTCGCCCGCGCCGCCGGCCGGGGCGTCCCGCACGCCTACCTCGCCTTCCCCGGCGAAGGCCACGGCTTCCGCGACGCCACCACCATGATCCGCGCCCTGGAGGCCGAACTCGCCCTCTACGCCCACGTCTTCGGCTTCGACCGGCCCGACGTCCCGGAGCTGGAGCTGCGCACATGACGGACCCTGTCCCGCCGCTCGCCCGCCCGGCCCGGCTGCGGCCGGGCGACCGGATCGCCGTCGTCGCCCCCTGCGGCCCCGTCCCGGAGGACCGGCTCCGGGCCGGCCTCGACGTGCTGCGCGGCTGGCGGCTCGAACCCGTCGTCGCCCCGCACGTCCTCGACGCCCACCCGGCCCTCGGCCACCTCGCCGGCACCGACCTCGCCCGCGCCCGCGACCTCACGGAGGCGTACGCCGACCCCGCCGTCGCCGCCGTCATCTGCGCGCGCGGCGGCTACGGCGCCCAGCGGATGGTGGACCTGGTCGACTGGGAGGCGATCCGCGCGGCCGGCCCCAAGCCCTTCATCGGCTACAGCGACGCCACCGTCCTGCACGAGGCGTTCGCCGTCCGCGCCGGGTTCGCCACCCTGCACGGCCCGATGATCGCGACCGCCGCCTTCCTCGGCGACCCGCGCACCCGCGACTCCCTGCGGGCGGCCCTCTTCGCGCCCGAGACGGTACGGACCCCGGCGACGGGGACCCCGCTGGTGCCGGGCCGCGCCGCCGGCGTCACCCTCGGCGGCTGCGCCAGCCTGCTCGCCGCCGACCTCGGCACCCCGCACGCCCGCCGCTCCGCCCGCGGCGGGCTGCTCCTCCTGGAGGACGTGGGGGAGGAGCCGTACCGCCTCGACCGGATCCTCACCCAGCTGCTGCGCTCCGGCTGGTTCGACGGCGTCGCCGGGATCGCCCTCGGCTCCTGGGAGGAGTGCGGGCCGTACGAGGAGGTCCGGGCGCTGCTCGCCGACCGGCTCGGCGGCCTGGGCGTGCCGGTCGTGGAGGGGATGGGCTTCGGCCACGACCCCGCCGCGCCGACCGTGCCGCTCGGTGTCCCCGCCGTCCTCGACGCCGACGCCGGCACGCTGACCGTCGACGTACCCGCCCTGCGCTGAAGGGGCCCGTGCCGAAGGGACCCCGCGAGCCGCGCGGGGGCGGGGCGGGGCGGGGCGGGCTACTCCGCGGCGAGGCGGCGCCGGTGCTCCGTCGCCTTGCTCTGGCTGGTCTCCAGGTGGTGCAGCGCCAGTTCCTCGACGCGCTCCACGTCCCGCGCCTCGATGGCCCGGAACAGCTCCTCGTGCTCGTCGGCGACGACCGCGAACTCGTCGTGCTGGCCGAGCAGCCAGCGCATCCGGCTCCGCAGGGTGCCCTCCAGCTCGGTCAGCAGCGCGTTGTCGGCGAGTTCGGTGACCGTCTCGTGGAAGTCGGCCGCCGACCGCCGCGCCTCGGCGCCGTCGCCGCGCTCGGCCGCCGCCCGCTCGGCGTCGAGGACGCTCCGCAGCTTGGCGAGGCCCGCGCGGGTGCGGCGCTGGGCGGCCAGCCGGAAGGCCAGGATCTCCAGGGCGGACCGGACCTCGACGAGGTCGGCGATGTCGGAGGCGGTGAACTCCCGCACCACCGCCCAGGTGCGCGGCCGGGGCGTCACCAGCCCCTCGTTGACCAGGTCCCGCAGCGCGTCGCGGACCGGCAGACGGCTCACGTCCAGCTCGGCGGCGATCTCCCGCTCCACCAGCCGGCTGCCGGGCGCCCGCGTCCCGTCGATGATCTGGTCGCGCAGGGTGCGCGTGATCCGCTCCGACTCGGGCCTGAACTCCTCAGCAGCTGTCATGGCGCCCATTGTTCCACCGGGGAGGACGGCGCCCGCCGCCCTCCCCGGGGCGGTCACAGCGCCGCGTACCCCGGGCGCACGACCTCGTCGATCAGCCGCCGGCGCTCGGGCAGCGGCAGGAACGCGGCCTCCAGGGCGGCGACCGTGAACTCCTCGAAGACCTCGGGGCCGTACCCGAAGGCGTCCGCCATGTGCTGGAACTCCTCGCTCATGGTGGTGCCGGAGACCAGCCGGTTGTCGGTGTTCAGGGTGATCGTGAAGCCGAGGCGGCGCAGCTCGTCGATCGGGTGGGAGCCGTAGTCCTTGGCGGCGCCGGTCTGCAGGTTGGAGGTCGGGCAGACCTCCAGGGCGATCCGGTTGTCGCGGACGTACGCGGCGAGCCGGCCGAGCGCGCCGTCCTCGGCGATGTCGTCGGTGATCCGCACGCCGTGCCCGATCCGCTCGGTGCCGCAGACCTGCACGGCCTCGTGGATCGACTCGGCGCCGACGGCCTCGCCGGCGTGGATGGTGAAGTGGCAGTTCTCCCGCTTCAGGTGCTGGAAGGCGGGGAGGTGGCGGGCCGGGGGGTTGCCGATCTCGCCGCCGGCGATGTCGAAGCCGGCCACGCCGTTGTCGCGGTGGGCGACGGTCAGCTCGGCGATCTCCAGCGAGCGGTCGGTGTGCCGCATGCCGGTGAGCAGCGCGCGGACGGTGATCCGGCCGCCGGTCCTGCGCTCGCCCTCGCGGAAGCCGTCGTTGACCGCCGCCACGACCTCGTCGAGGGTCAGCCCGCCCTCCAGGTGCTGCTCGGGGGCGTAGCGGACCTCGGCGTAGACGACCCCGTCGGCCGCCAGGTCCTCGGCGCACTCGGCCGCGATCCGCAGCAGGGCGTCCCGGGTCTGCATCACCGCGCAGGTGTGGGCGAAGGTCTCCAGGTAGCGCTCCAGGGAGCCGGAGTCGGCGGCGTCCCGGAACCAGACGGCGAGCGCGGCCGGGTCCTCGGTGGGCAGCGCGGTGTAGCCGCACTCCCGGGCCAGCTCGACGATGGTGGCGGGGCGGAGCCCGCCGTCGAGGTGGTCGTGG
The DNA here is from genome assembly GCF_042797055.1 of Streptomyces sp. NPDC057854. Taxonomy (NCBI): domain Bacteria; kingdom Bacillati; phylum Actinomycetota; class Actinomycetes; order Kitasatosporales; family Streptomycetaceae; genus Streptomyces; species Streptomyces sp. NPDC057854. The sequence continues at coordinate 14,957 of NZ_JBHVMF010000016.1, read as the reverse complement.
AGGACGGCCTTCGGGGCGCGGCGGATCCAGTCGGCGACGGCGGCTCGGACGGGCGTGGCAGGGTTGTCAGACAAGTGCATGGCGGGGAAGTGTACGTCATGACCCGCCCGGCGGGGAGGCCCCGCCCACCGGGGCCGGCGGGGGCTCAGTGCGACTGGAGGACCGGCAGCGCGGGCGCGCCCGTCGGCAGCATGTGCTTGGCGGCCAGCACGGGCGTGTCCCCGACCCGTACCACCTGGGTGACCAGGACCGCGGCGGTGTCGGCGGGGCGGCCCAGCTGCTCGCCCCGGCGCCGGCCGAGGAGGGTCGCGGTGATCCCGCTGTGCGCGTGCAGCGCGACGTCGCGGGAGGCGTCGAGCAGGACCGCCAGCATCGAGGTGCCGCCGCCCCGCGGGGTGTCCTCGCAGGCCCGCAGCGCGGTCGCGAACGCCGGGTGGACGCGGTCCAGGACCTCGTCGGTCGCCGCCCACTCGTGGCACAGCGCGGCCGGCCCCGCCTCGCCGGCCAGCACCGACTCCCAGAACCGCAGCTCGGCGCGGGCCGGCGCGAGGAGGTGCTGGGTGGTGAAGTCGGTGGGCTCCTCCAGGGTGCGCACGAGGGCCCGGACGCGCGGGCCGGGGCCGCCGCCGACCAGCTCCTCCAGCGGGCGCACGTGCTCGAAGCCGCGGCGCGGCGGGCGGGCGTTCACCGTCCGGCCCACGCCCCGGCGCACGGTGACCAGCCCGTCCTCCTGGAGCAGCAGCAGCGCCTCGCGCAGCGCCGGCCGGCTCACCCCCAGCTCGGCGGCGAGCTTCGGCTCGGAGGGGAGCGTGGAGCCGGGCGGGTAGGTGCCGTCGTGGACGGCGTCCGCGATCCGCTCGTAGAGCGCCACCACCGGTCGCCGCCGGTGCCCGCTGAGCGCCACGGTCCCTCCTCGTTCCCGTCGTCCGGCCACCACCGTAGCCGCCCCTGGTTGTCTGACAAGTCACCCGGACGGCGTCGTCCACCGGCCCGCCCGCGTGCAGGTCCCCCCATTCTGGTCCCACGGGTACGCCGGTGACGGACGACGGAGGAGGGCCGGGCATGAGTCCCAAGGACACGGCGGGCACGAGGCGGGGGGAGAGGCTCGGAGCCGTCACCCCCGGACGGATCGCGATCGTGGTCGTCGCGGTCCTCCTGCTCGTCTTCATCTTCGAGAACACCCGCCAGGTGAAGATCCGGCTGCTCATCCCCGAGGTGACCATGCCGCTGTACCTCGCGCTGCTCGCCACCGCCCTGCTCGGCGGGCTCTGCGGCTGGTACGTCGCCCGGAGGGGCCCGAGGAGCGGCAGGTGAGGCGCGGCGCGCTGATCGGGGCGGGCGCGGCGCTCGCCGTCGCCGCCGTGGCGGCCGGCGCGGCCGGCGACCCGGCCGCCCGCCGGGTCCGGCCGCCGATGCCGGACTTCCTGGGCGGCGGCCTGTGGCGGGTCTTCACCCGCCTGGACCACCGCACCCGGCTCGACGTCCACGACGCCTCGGGCCGCGACCGCCGCGTGCTGTGGCCGCCGAGCTGGCGCGTCTGCACCCAGTACCCGGCCGCCGGCACCGGCCTCGACCGCCGTACGACGGTCATGATCGGCGTCCTCCGCAAGGGCGAACCCTGCCCGCCCCGCGTCACGACGGCCCGCCGCTGACAGCCGTCGGCCGGCCGCTTCCGGGCGGGGCGGAGGGCGGCTCGCGCTGCCCGCCGGCGCAGGCGCGTGCCCCCGCCGCCCCGGGCGCGGGCGCGCCCTCCGTCACCGCCCCTTGCGGTTGACCTTCATCGTGTCCAGGTCCGTCACCGTCGACTTCAGGCCCTGATAGCCGTGACCGAGCGCGGCGAGCGCCGCCTCGACGCGCTCCTCGGCCAGCGCGCCGGCCAGCTCCTCGCCGTCCTCCGCGTCCGACGTGACGACCAGGCGGTACGAGAAGTGCTTGAGGGCCCGGTCGTACGTGAGCGAGCCCTCCTCGGTGAAGCGCATCGACGCCAGGCCGTGCTCCTCCACCTCGGCGAGCAGCCGCTCCCGGCTCTCGGGCGTCAGCCCGTCGAAGGTGCCCCGCACGATGACCCGGTAGGTGTGTGGCGTGCCCATCTGTCGTACTCCCGTGGTGCTCCCGGCGCCCGCCACCGCGGCGGACGACCCTCCACCCTAGGCCGGGCCCCGCCTCCGGCGCGCGCCCATTTCCGGTGGCCGAAAGCGCTGGTCACGCGGTCTGTTCACGGCGGTCCGGGGCGTGTTCCATGGGCGGATGACGACCGTACGACGTGCCGTGCTCACCCTGCCCGCGGCCCCGCTCGGCCCGGACGACCCGCTGCCCGTGCTCCGCGCGCCCGGCCCGCTGCCCGCCCCGGTCCGCGAGGGCGACGGCCGGGACCGCGCCGAGCGCACGCTCGACGCCCTCGTCCTGGAGAACGACCGGCTGCGCGTCACCGTGCTGCCGGGGCTCGGCGGCCGGGTCCACTCGCTCCACCACAAGCCCACCCGCCGCGAACTCCTCCACCGCGACCCCGAGTTCCCGCCCGTCGCATCCGCCCTCGACGGCATCTGGTTCGCGGGCGGCATCGCGTGGCCCGCCGGCGCCGCCGGCCACGGCGCCCTCTCCGGCGCGCCCGTGCACGTGGCGACCGTCCCGGCCCCCGACGGCACCCCGATGATCCGCCTGTGGGAGTGGGAGCGCCTGCACGGCCTGCCGGTCCAGGTCGACCTGTGGCTGCCCGAGGGCTCCGACTTCCTGTACGCCGGCGTCCGCGTCCGCAACCCGCACGAGCGGCCCGCGCCCGTCTCCTGGTGGCCCCACGCCGCCGTCCCCGAGCGCTGCCGGATCGGCCGGCGCTGGATCGCCGCGCTCGACGAGGACGGCACCGGCCTCGCCCGGACCTCCACGGACGCCCCGCCGGTCCGGGCCGGTCTCGCCGGCACCCCGCTCGAACTCCGCGCACTCGCACCGGAGTCGGAGCTGAGCCGGCTGGAGGCGTACGGGCCGCTCGCCGCCGATCCCGGTATCGCTCCCGGCGCCGGCCGGGCGGCGGCCCGCGCGGCGGCCGAGCGCGCGCTCGACCTTGCCCTGCCGCGTACCGCCGTCGACGCCGCCCACACCGCCTGGCGCGAGCGGGCCGCCGACACCGACCCGGCACCGGACGCGGTCCTGGCGGCCGGTTCCGGCTGGGGCGCCCTCGACGTCCTGCGCGGCGGGCACGTCCTCCCCGGCACCCCCTTCCCGGCGTCGACGCTCGGCGCGGACCAGGAACCCTGGCGCGCCCTGCTGCGCACCGGCGTCCTGCCGCCGCCCGCGAAGGGCGCCGTGCCGCACCCGCCGCAGGTCGGGCCGGCCTGGCGGGACATGCTGGAGACGGCGCCCGCCGACCCGTCCACCGAGTACCACCTGGGCATCGCCCAGTGGCACGCCGGCGACCGGGCGCAGGCGGTCCGCAGCTGGGAGCGGGGCCTGGCCCGGGCGGAGGTCCGCTGGCCGCTGCTGTACTGCCTGGCCGTCGCCGACCGCGAGGAGGGGCACCGGGAGCGGGCCGCCCACCGCTTCGCCGAGGCGTGCGGGGAGCTGGACGGGACGGTCGACGGGCCGGCCGCCGGCACCGTGGCCGCCGCGCTGACCCGCGAGGCGGTCGACGCCCAGCTGGCGGCGGACCGGCCCGAGCGGGCCCGCGCCCTGTGGCGGGCCCTGCCGGAGGAGGTGCGGGCCCGGGGCGCGTTCCGGCTCCTGGAGGTGCGGGTCCTGCTCGCCGAAGGGCGGCCGGCCGAGGCCCGCGCCGTCTTCGACGCGGCCTTCGAGGTCCCCGGCCCCCGCGAGGGCGCCGAGCCCCCGGGCGGCCTGTGGTCCAGAATCACGGGCGAACGGCGCCCGGACGCCTACGAGTTCCGTACGCGGTCCTGAGCGGAGGTCACGGCACCCGGCACAGGATCTCGCCGTGCGGGACCATGAACCAGGCGTCCTCCCGGGTGCCCCACGCGCGCCACGCCCCGGCGATCTCCGCCAGCTCGGCGCGGGAGGCGTGACCGCCGCCGACCGCCCGGTCCGCGTAGGACGAGGCGGTCGTGCGGTCCGCCCAGAGACCGCTCCACCAGGCCCGCTCCTCGGGTCCCGCGAAGGTCCAGACGCTGCCGGAGGCGGCGACGTCGGTGAACCCGGCCTCCCGGGCCCACGCGAACAGCCGCCGTCCGGCGTCCGGTTCGCCGCCGTTGGCGCGCGCCACCCGGCGGTACAGGTCCAGCCAGCCGTCCAGCCCGGGCTGTTCGGGGTACCAGGCGAAGGTGGCGTAGTCGCTGTCCCGGGCCGCCACGATCCCGCCCGGCCGGCACACCCGGCGCATCTCGCGCAGGGCCCGCACCGGGTCGCCCACGTGCTGGAGCACCTGGTGGGCGTGGACCACGTCGAAGGAGTCGTCGGGGAAGTCCAGGGCGTGCACGTCGGCGACGGCGAACTCGACGTTGTACAGGCCCCGTTCGGCCGCCGCGGCGCGCGCCTTGCCGAGCACGTCCTCGGCGTTGTCGACACCGGTGACCCGGCCCGGGGCGACCAGCGCGGCCAGGTCGGCGGTGATGGTGCCGGGCCCGCACCCCACGTCCAGCACGTCCAGTCCCGGGCGCAGTTCGCCCAGCAGGTAGGCCGCCGAGTTGGCGGCGGTGCGCCAGGTGTGCGAGCGGAGGACCGACTCGTGGTGGCCGTGGGTGTAGACGGCGGTCTCGCGGGCCTGGGGCCCCTCGGAGGCGTGCGACATGGAACCGGCTCCCTCGGTGTGGGTCACGGGTCTCCACCGTAGAGCCATCTGACGCATGGTGAGACGGACGTCTCGCGATGCGGACGAGCCGCGAGATCCGGACAGGGAAAAGTCTGGACTGGAGTTGGTTTCTAGAAGCGAATTCTATATCTTTTCCTCCGGGGGGAACGCGCGACGGGGGCGCGTACCCGCGACGGCGGCCCGGACCATCGGGGGAATCCGGGCCGCCGCCGCGCACGCAAGCCTCCGGCCGCGCCGATCCGCGCCCTCACCCGCCACTCCGGGCCTCACCCGACTCCGGGCCCTCACTGCACTCCGGGCTCTCACCCGTCACTCCCGCGCCCGTCCCCGCCGGACCGCCGCCCTGTGACAGCCTCGTGAACGCCCGTCCGGAAACCGGTCCCCGCCGCCTCGCGCACCCCTACGATCGGCCCGCCGCCGTCCGGCGGCCCGACCCGCGACCGTGCCGAGGAGTCCCGTGCCGCATCCGCCCGTGCCGCAGCCCGCGCCCGTCCGCCGTACGCTCCTGAAGACCCTCGCCGCCGTCCCGGCCGCGGTCGCGCTCGGCGGCTCCGCCACCCCGGCGTCCGCCGCCGCACCCACAGAGGGACCCGCCGCCCCGCCCGCCGCCGCCGGACCCGCCGCCCCCGGCATCGTCAAGCTGCTGCCAGAGGCGCACTTCACCGTCCGCGGCACCAACGCCGAGGCCCGCTTCGACGCGCTCGGCGACACCGGCCTCCTCACCCCCGCCGACCGCTTCTTCGTCCGCAACCACACCACCACCCCCGTCCTCGACGCCCGCGACTGGCGCCTCACCCTCTGGGGCGACGGACTGCACGGCCGCGCGCCCGTCCACCTCACCTACGGGCAGCTGCGCGACCTGCCCGCCGTCACCCGGACGGCCCTCGTCGAGTGCGCCGGGAACGGCCGCAGCCTCTACGCCACCCAGCAGGGCCAGTCCGTCTCCGGCACGCCCTGGACCCTCGGCGCCGTCGGCGCCGCCCGCTGGCGCGGCGCCCGCCTCGGCGACGTGCTGCGCCGCGCCGGACTCGCGGGCGACGCCGTCGACCTGCTGCCGCGCGGCCTCGACGACCCGTACGTCTCCGGCGGCACCGACTTCGGCCGGGTCCGCCGCCCGCTGCCGGTCGCCAAGGCGCTGGACGACGTGATCCTCGCGTACGAGATGAACGGCGAGCCCCTGCCGTACGACCACGGGCACCCCGTCCGGCTCATCGTGCCCGACTGGGTCGGCATCGCCTCGATCAAGTGGCTCGGCGACATCGAGGTCTCCACCCGCCCGCTCAGCAGCCCCTGGTCCACCGACTGGTACCGGCTGCTCGGCGAGGCCCACCCGCCCGGCGGCAGCGCCCCGCTCACCCGGCAGACCCTCAAGTCCGGCTTCCACCTGCCCTTCGGCGCCACCCTGGAGTCCGGCCGCGTCCACCGGCTGACCGGCCGCGCCTGGTCCGCGCACGCGCCCGTCCGCTCCGTCGACGTCTCCACCGACGGCGGCGCCCGCTGGCGGCCCGCGCGCCTCCACGACGGCCCCCGGCGCGGCGGCTGGGTCCGCTGGTCGGTCCTCTGGCGGCCGGAGCGCACCGGGCCCGTCACCCTGCTGTCCCGCACCACCGACGCCGCCGGGAACACCCAGCCCGACCGGGCCGTGCACAACACCCAGGGGTACCTCTTCGACGCCGTGGTCCGGCACCCGGTCGCGACGGCATGAGCGCTCACTTATAAAGGGGCTCGGGGACGCCGTGCCCGGCGCCCCCGTGCGCTCAGGAGGTGCGGGACATGCGGGAGACGGCTCCGGAAGGCCGCGGCCCGGTGCGCTACGGGCCGCCCGCGCCCGCGAGCGGGCGGCCCGTCCCGCCGGTGCTCGCCGCCCTCCTCGCGGCCGCCGCCGGCCGGACCGAACCGGAACCGCCCGGCGCCGGCCCGGTCCTGCGCGAGGCCGCCGCGGGCTACTGGTGGCGGCGCGGCCTGCGCGGCCACGCCGAGGACTCCCTCGCCGCCCCCGGCGCGCCCGCCCTGCTCCTCGCGCTGCTGGCCGCCCACGGCGGCGACGTGCTGCTGCCCCGGCCCTGCCCCGCCTGGTGGACGCCGCAGATCCGGCTCCTGGGCCGGCCCGCGTACCACGTCCCCACCACCGCCGAGGCGGGCGGCGTCCCCGACCCGTACGCCCTCCTGGAGACCGTCCGCCGCGTCCGCGCCGAGGGCGGCGACCCGCGGGTGCTGCTCCTGTCCGTCGCCGACGACCCCACCGCCACCGTCGCCCCGCCCGAACTCGTCCGGGAGAGCTGCGAGGCCGCCGTCGCCGAGGGCCTGCACGTGATCAGCGACGAGACCTGGCGCGACACCCTCCACCAGCCGCGCGAGACGGTCCTCGTCAGCCCCGCCGAGATGTGCCCCGACGACGTCACCGTCCTCGCCGACCTCGCCGGCGGCGGCCTCGTCCCCGCCTCCTGGCCCTGCGCGATCGCCCGCTTCCCGCCCACCGGCCCGTCCCGCGCCGACCGGTACGGCGACCCCCGCGCCCGCGCCCTCGACGTGCTCACCGCCCTCGGCGCGGTGCTGCCGGCACCCGTCGCCCCGGCCGTCGCGCACGCCCTCGACGAGCCCGAGGACGTCTCCGTACCGGCCCTGCGCGCCGCCGCCGTCCACGGCCGGCTCGCCGCCGCCGCGCACCGCGCCGTCCTCGCCGCCGGCGCCGTCGCCCGGCCGCCGCGGGCCGGCCGCCACCTCTACGCCGACCTCGGGCCGCTCCGGCCCGCCCTCGCCGCCCGCGGCGTCACGGACTCGATGGAACTGGAGCAGTACCTCACCGGCCGCCTCGGCCGGCCCGTCCCCGGCGGCCACCGCTTCGGCGACGAACTCGGCGCGCTGCGCGTCCGCCTCGACACCGGGCCGCTGCTCGGCGCCACCCCGCCGGAGCGCGCCGAGACCCTCGCCGCACGCGCCCCCGAGACCCTGCCCCAGGCGGCCCGCGCCCTGGCCCGCCTGACCGCCGCCCTCGGCGACCTCACCGCCGAGCCCGCGGACCCCCGGCCCGCCGCCGGCCACCAGCCCCCCACCGCGCAGAACGGAGCCCGCAGATGACCGAACGCACGGCCCGTACCGCCCCGGGCGCCGAGGCGCCGCGCCGGCCCGCGTCCGCCGCGCTGCCCACCTCCGTGCTCCAGCCGCTGGGCCGGCTCGGCCGCGGGTGGCCGCGCAGCTTCGCCGACCGGCTCACCGCGCCGCTGCCCGGCGTCCGCGCCTTCGCCCGGCTCGCCCGCGAGGGCGCCGTACGGCCCCGGCGCGAGGGCCTGCGGGACGTGCCGCTGCTGCCCTTCGCGCCCGGCCCGCTGCCGCCCGCCGGACCCCGCACCGTCGCCGTGACCTGGGCCGGGCACGCCAGCTGGGTCGTCCGCATCGGCGGCCTCACCGTGCTCACCGACCCGGTCTGGTCCCGCCGCATCCTGGGCACCCCCGCCCGGCTCACCCCGGTCGGCATCCGCTGGGAGGACCTGCCGCCGGTCGACGCGGTCGTCATCAGCCACAACCACTTCGACCACCTCGACGCCCCCACCCTGCGGCGCCTCCCGCGCGCCACCCCGGTGCTCGTCCCCGCCGGTCTCGGCCGCTGGTTCGTCCGCCGCGGCTTCACCCGCGTCACCGAGCTCGACTGGTGGGAAGCGGTCGAACTCGGCGGCGTCCGCTTCGACTTCGTCCCCGCCCACCACTGGTCCAAGCGGACCCTCCTCGACACCTGCCGGTCGCTGTGGGGCGGGTGGGTGCTGACCGACGCCGCCGGCCACCGGGTGTACTTCGCCGGGGACACCGGTTACGGCCACTGGTTCGCCGAGATCGGCCGCCGGCACCCCGGCATCGACCTGGCGCTCCTGCCCATCGGCGCCTACGACCCCCGCTGGTGGCTCCGCGACGTCCACACCGACCCGGAGGAGGCCGTCCGCGCCCACCAGGACCTGGGCGCCCGCCGGATGGCCCCCATGCACTGGGCCACCTTCGTCCTCTCCTCCGAACCCGTCCTCGAACCCCTCACCCGCGTCCGGGCCGCCTGGGAGCGCGCCGGCCTGCCGCGCGCCGACCTGTGGGACCTGCCGGTCGGCGGCTCACGCGTCCTCGTGCCGTAGCGCGCCGCCGCGCTCGCCCCGGCCGCCGCCCCGGATCCGCCGCCACACCGCCGGCACCGCGCCGACCAGCAGCGTCAGGCCGACCGCCGCGACCACGCCCTGCCACGGCTCCGGGAAGAGCGAGCCGCCGAGCACGCCGATCAGCTGGTACGTCGCCGCCCAGGCCAGACAGGCCGCCGCGTCGCCGCGGGCGAACCGGCGCAGCGGCATCCGGGCCAGCAGACAGGCCAGCATCACCGGGATCCGGCCGGCCGGGACCAGCCGGGACAGCACCAGCACGGACACCTGGTGGGTGTCGAGGCGTGCCTGCGCGTGCGCCAGCCGCTCCGGCGCCGCCCGCGAGCGGAGCGCCGCCAGCCAGCGCGAGCCGTTCCGGGACCGCACCCCGCGCTGCCCCAGCCAGTACAGCGCCAGGTCGCCGAGGAACGCGGCGAGCGAGGCCAGCAGGAAGACGAAGAGCAGCGAGAACGGCGACGACTGGTGGAAGGCGACCACGGCCGCCGAGCTGACGATCGCCCCCGTCGGCACCACCGGCACCAGCGCGCCCAGCGACACCAGCAGGAACAGCGACGGATAGCCGACGGCCTGCTGCGTCGACTCCGGCGGCAGGTCGCGGACGGCGGCGAGCAGCCCACCGGTCACCGGGCGACCTCCGGCCGCACCCGCTCGCCGTGCGCGAGCCGGTGCACCGCGACCTTCGGCGCCAGCCGGGCCGCCTGCCGGACGAACTCGTCGCCCGGCGCGTGGAACTCGTGCGGACGGACGCCGTCCAGGCCGATCGGCCAGTAGGTCCCGTAGTGCACGGGCACCGCCGCGGCGGGGGAGAGCGCCGCCAGCGCCTCCGCCGCGCGCCCCGCGTCCAGGTGGCCCTGCCCCAGGAACGGGCCCCAGCCGCCGACCGGCAGCAGGGCCACGTCCACCGGGCCGACCGCCTCCGCCATGCCGTCGAACAGCCCGGTGTCGCCGGCGAAGTACGTCCGCGCCCCGCCCTCGACGACGTACCCGAGGGCGGGGGAGCGGCGCGGGCCGAACGGCAGCCGCCGCCCGTCGTGCAGCGCCGGCACGGCCCGTACCGTCACGCCCTCCACCGTCACCGCGTCGCCGGCCGCCATCTCCGTCAGCCGCAGTCCGCCCGCGGCGAGCCGCCGCAGTCCGGGCACGGCGTCGGGCGCGCCGCGCGGCACCAGCAGCCGGGTGCCGGGCGCGAGCCGGGCCAGCGACGGCAGGTGCAGGTGGTCGGCGTGCAGATGGGAGACGAGGACCGCCTCCGCGACGGCCGCCCCGGGCGGCGGCGGGGCGCCGCGGCGGCGGCGCAGATGGGCGAGGCGCCGCGCGAACAGCGGGTCGGTGAGGAACCGGACCCCGGAGTCCTCGACCGTGCAGGTCGCGTGCCCCCACCAGGTGACCTCCACCGGCATGCCGCCCTTCCCTCGCCCGTTCGCTCCCTGCCGTCGAGAGTAGAGGCCCGGCGGGCCTCCCGTGCGGCACCGCGGGGCAGTAGGGTCGGCCCATGAACGACGTCCGGGTCGCGGCGATCGCCAGCCTCACCCCGCTCGAAGAACTCGATTCCCACCCCTTCCTCGTCGACACCCGCGGCCAGTACGCGATGTGCGCCCGCTGGGCCGTCGAACGGGGGTACGTCCTCACCCGCCAGCTGCTCTTCTACGGCGTCCGGCCCGACCACGCCGAACTGTGGGCCGACGTCGAGTCCGGCGACGTCGACCTGTTCGTCGCCGCCAGCGAGGGCGTCCTGGCCCGCGCCGTGACCTCGGTGCCCGCCTTCCGCGAGGAGTGCGCCCGCCGGGGCGTCCGGGTGGAGACGGCCGACGCGCCGCCGCCCGCCTACGACTCCGCCGCGCGGGCGGCCGTCCACCGGCGGCTCTCCATGCCGACGGCCGGCTACGACGGCTCCTGACGCTTCCGCGCGGCCCCGTCCGACGTGCCTTCCGCCGCACATGGGTAGGTGTGTCAGGGTAGGGGGACGTGTGGGTGAAAGGTGACGGGCGGCGTGGGCGACGGGCGTAGGGGCGGTGCCGAGCGCTGGCGCACCGCGGGGCGGACGGCCGTCCGGGTGCTGACCGTGTGGGCCGTGTCGACGCTGACGCTGCTGGCGCTGGCCGGGCTGCTGCCGGACTTCCAGCTGCAGTCCGCCGACGGCGACACCCTGACCCGTACCGCCCTCACCGCCGCGTCGGCGGCCGGCGCGTTCGGTGTGCTGACCGCGCTCGTCTGGCCCGTGGTGGTCCGCGCGCTGCTGCTCGTCCCCGCGCTCGTCCTCGGGCTGCTGGTCTTCTTCCTGAACGGCTCGCTGCTGCTGGTCGCGCTCTGGCTGATCCCGGACGGGCGGGGCGCCGCCGACCCGGAGACGGCCGTCGTCGTCGCGGCCGTGATGTCGGCGGTGGCGTCCGCGACGTCCACCGCGCTCGCCGTGCGGGACGACGAGGCGTACCGCCGCCGGCTCTACCGGCTGACCGGCCGCACCCGGCCCCGCGACCCCCGGACCGTCCCCGCGCCGCCGCCCGGCACGGTCTTCCTCCAGCTCGACGGCGTCGGCCACGACGTGCTGCGGGACGCCGTCGCCGCCGGTCTGATGCCGACGGTGGCGGCCTGGCTGGAGGCCGGGCACCGGCTCGTCCCGTGGCGCACCGACTGGTCGAGCCAGACCGGCGCCAGCCAGCTCGGCATCCTGCACGGCAGCAACGAGGACGTGCCGGCCTTCCGCTGGTACGAGAAGGACACCGGCCGGGTGATGGTCTCCAACCGGCCGGCCAGCGCGGTGGAGCTCCAGCGCCGGGCGGTCCGCCGCACCGGCGACGGCGGGCTGCTCACCCTGGACGGCGCCTCCCGGGGCAACTTGTTCAGCGGCGGCGCCGACGAGGTGGCGCTGGTGCTGACGGTGGCCGCCCGGCGGGGCCGCAGGAACCGCTCGCGGGTGGGCTACTTCGCGTACTTCTCCGACCCGGCCAACGCCGTCCGCACCGCCGGCTCCTTCGTCAGCGAGGTGGCGCGCGAGCTCGCCCAGTCGACGCGGGCCCGGCTGCGCCGCGAGACCCCCCGGATCCGGCGCGGCGGCGCCTATCCCTTCGTGCGCGCCTTCGCCACGGTGATCGAGCGGGACGTGGTCGTCGCCGCCGTGCTGGGCGACGTGCTGGCGGGCCGGACCGCTGTCTACGCGGACCTGGTGGCGTACGACGAGGTGGCCCACCACTCGGGGCCGCGCGGGCGCGACACGGACCAGGTGCTGCGCCGGCTCGACCGCTCGGTCGGGCTGATCGCCCGGGTCGCCGAGCACGCGCCGCGGCCGTACCGGATCGTGCTCCTCTCCGACCACGGGCAGAGCCCGGGGGAGACCTTCGCGGGGGCGTACGGGCTGACGCTGAAGGACCTGGTCCGGGCGGGCTGCGGGCTGCCGGTGCCGCGCCGGGTGGGCCGGACCCGGAGCGGCGCGGAGGCCCGCGACGCGGCCCGGGAGGCGCTGCGCAGCGCCCTGCACCGGCCGGTGGAGACCGGCGAGGAGGCCGGGGAGGAGCTGCCGGCCCGGCGCTCGGAGCCGGTGGTGCTCGCGTCGGGGAACCTGGGCCTGATCTCCTTCCCGGACGTGCCGCGCCGGATGACGAAGGAGGAGATCGACCGGCGCCACCCGGCGCTGCTGCGGACGCTGGCGCAGCACCCCGGGATCGGCTTCCTGCTGGTGGCGAGCGCCGCGCACGGGGCGGTGGTGCTGGCCGCCGACGGGGTGGAGGTGCCGGTGGCGGAGCTGGCGGACGACGGGCCGCTGGCGGTCTTCGGGCCGGGCGCGGCCGACGCGGTCCGGCGGACGAACGGCTTCCCGCACGTGGCCGACGTGATGGTCAACTCGATGTACGACCCGGAGACCGGGACGGTGCACGCCTTCGAGGAGCAGATCGGCTCGCACGGCGGTCTCGGCGGCGAGCAGGGCCGCCCCTTCCTGCTGTCCCCGCCGGAGCTGTCGCCGCCGGTCGCGGAGGGCGAGGAGCTGGTGGGCGCGGAGCGGGTGCACCGGGTGCTGCGCCGCTGGCTCCGGGAGGGCGACGGGCCGCAGGTGCCGGTGGACGCCGCGGCGGGGGCTCCGGAGATTTCCCCGTCCGGAGCAGAAGCGGAATCAGTTCTTCCGGCAGAGGGGCCGGTCCTGCCGGACAAAAACCACTGATTTGGACGGGTGTTCGCCATCGCCCACCATGGTCCGGTTCCGGACGATCCGGACTGCACGACGGAAGGCGCACCACCCCATGAGCACGGCCCCCACGGCCCCGGCAGCTCCCACGGCCCCCGCGGGCCCCGTGACTCCCGAGGACCCCACCGCTCCCGCCACCCCCGCCGACCCGCACGGCGGGACCGGCCGGCGGCACGTCCGGCGCTTCGGCCTGCCGGTCGCCACCGCCCTGGTCATGGGCAACATCATCGGCGGCGGCATCTTCCTCCTCCCCGCCTCCGTCGCCCCCTTCGGCACCATCAGCCTGGTCGCCTTCGGCGTCCTCACCGCCGGCGCCCTCGCCCTCGCCCTCGTCTTCGGGAAGCTCGCCCGCCGCCACCCGGTCACCGGCGGCCCGTACGTCTACGCCCGCGCCGCCTTCGGCGACTTCGCCGGCTTCCTCTCCGCCTGGTCGTACTGGATCACCGCCTGGGTCTCCAACGCGGCCCTCGCCGTCGCCGCCGTCGGCTACCTCGACGTCCTCGTGCCCCTGCACGACTCCAAGGCCGCCACCATCGCCGCCGCCCTCGCCCTCCAGTGGCTGCCCGCCGCCGCCAACCTCGCCGGCACCCGGTACGTCGGCGCCGTCCAGCTCGTCGCCACCGTGCTCAAGTTCGTCCCGCTGCTGCTGGTCGCCGTCGGCGGGTTCTTCTTCTTCGACAGCGCCAACCTCGGCCCCTTCCGGGCCGGCGACGAGAGCGCCCTCGGCGCGGTCTCCGCCTCCGCCGCGATCCTGCTCTTCAGCTACCTCGGCGTCGAGTCCGCCGCCGTCAGCGCCGGCGAGGTCCGCGACCCGCGCCGCAACGTCGGCCGCGCGACCGTCCTCGGCACCCTCGGCGCCGCCGCGCTCTACCTGCTCACCATGGTCTCCGTCTTCGGCACCGTCCCGCACGACCGGCTCGTCGACTCCAGCGCCCCCTTCGCCGACGCCGTCAACCTGATGTTCGGCGGCACCTGGGGCGGCGCCGCCGTCGCCTGCATGGCCCTCGTCTCCATGGTCGGCGCCCTCAACGGCTGGACCCTGCTCAGCGCCCAGACCCCGTACGCCGCCGCCCGCGACGGCCTCTTCCCGCAGGTCTTCACCGTCAAGCGGCGCGGCGTGCCCACCGCCGGCGTCGTCGTGACCGTCGTCCTCGCCTCGCTGCTGACCGTGTACAACTACACCGCCGGCCCCAGCGGCGTCTTCGAGGTCCTGGTCCTCGTCACCACCTTCACCGCCACCGTCCCGTACCTGCTCTCCTCCGCCGCCCAGATCTACTTCCTCATCTCCGGGCAGGCGGACCGGGTCCAGCGGTCCCGGCTCGTCCGCGACACCGTCCTCGCGCTCGCCGCCGCTGGCTTCTCCCTCTGGCTCGTCGCCGGCTCCGGCTACGCCGCCGTCTACCAGGGCGTCCTCTTCCTCTTCGCCGGCGTCCTCGTCCACGCCTGGATGTCCGCCCGCAAGCGCGCCGCCGCCGGCGCCGCCGAGGCGGTGAATCCGGCCCCCGAGGCGTAGTCCAGGAGGGCGGATCTCCCGCCCGGGCGGAGCGCCGGCCGGGCGTGCGGGGCAGTACGGATCACCGTGAGCCCCGCACCACCGACGCCCCGCGCGCCCGCCACCCCGGCGGGCCGCCCGGCACGCGCCCGGCGGCTCCTGCTCCTGCTCTGCGGCCTGCTCCTGGTCGTCACCGGCCTCGCCGCCGGTACCGGCGCGAGCGCCGCCGCCCCCGCCGAACCCCGGCCGGCCGGCGCGCCCGCCGCCCCCGACCCGGCCGGCGAGACCCACGAACCGGGCCCCGCCGAAGCCGGGCTCCCCGGCCGCGCCCGGCGCCGCCGCACCCGCGTCCGCCCCGCCCCGGCGCCCCCCCCCCCCCCCCCCCCCCCCCCCCCCCCCCCC